>DTSG01000274.1:30523-31655 GCA_012965455.1 Planctomycetaceae bacterium
CCGCCATCGCCAAACAAATGGGCATCACATTGCAGAATACTTCTAGCAGTGTAAATGTCCGTGAGCGACTCGATTTCTCCTGTGCCATCTTCACATCCAATGGCGAACTGGTCGTCAACGCTCCCCACATACCCGTGCATTTAGGGGCCATGGGCGAGACGGTGCGAGCGATCATTGCCGAGCAACTTGCTGATTCCGAGGGCATTCACGCAGGGGACGTATTTATTACAAACGATCCGTACCGGGGAGGGTCTCATTTACCGGATATAACAGTGGTCACACCAGTGTTCAATCATGATGAGTTGTTGTTTTTTACTGCGAGCCGCGCGCACCACAGCGAGATCGGGGGAATTGCACCAGGTTCTATGCCTCCGTTTTCAACAACTCTGGCTGAAGAGGGCGTGTTAATCCGCTCGTTTAAACTACTAACCGCGGGTCAGTCGCACGAAGATAAATTACTACATATTCTCGGCGACCATCCATTTCCGTCACGCACACCGGAGGTAAACTTGGCGGACATTCGCGCGCAAGTTGCCGCAAACCAACAAGGCGTCAATGATCTACAGCAACTGCTAAACACGACTGGTCAGCAACAAGTTTTAGCGTATATGCAATTCATCCAAAGTGCGGCGGAATTAAAAACACGGCAAGCCATTGGAGCCTTGGCCGATGGCGTGTATAGCCATACCGATTTTTTAGACGAACATGCTGCTGGGCACCATGAGGCGCAGATCAAAGCCACCATTACCGTTGAAGGGGACAACATCACCTTCGATTTTGCGGGGACATCGGACGTGCTGCCATCGAATCTAAACGCCAATTCCGCAATTGTCACGGCCGCCGTGATGTATGTGATGCGCTGCTTGATTAACGAAGATATTCCTTTGAATGCGGGAGTCTTGAAGCCTGTAAAAATATTGATTCCTCGATGTTTGCTGAATCCTGGCGACCATGAAAACCCGCAACAATGCCCCGCAATTGTGGGTGGAAATGTCGAAACATCGCAGCGGATCGTCGACGTCCTGATTGGAGCTTTGAGTTTAGCGGCGGGTAGTCAGGGCACAATGAACAATCTACTTTTCGGCGATGATAACTTTGGTTATTACGAGACGATTTGCGGAGGTGCCGGCGC
>DTSG01000275.1 GCA_012965455.1 Planctomycetaceae bacterium
CCAGCAATATAAAGTTCAATCATGCAGTCCACCTGAACCAAAATGGGGTGCTCGTTCCGCCCGATCACCCCGAATATGGTCGGTTTTGGCGAGCCAGCGGTTCATCAACCACGACACTCGACTGTGCAAGTTGTCACACACCAGACGCAATCGGCCAGGGGATGCAACCTATCAATTATGAGCAGCACTGTGCCAGTTGCCATCAACTCTCCTACAGCTCGCTCTTAGCCAAGACGCCGCTCGCAAACAACAAACCACTGCCACATGTAGATCCTGAATTGATCAACGGAATACTTCGCGATCGCCTGATAAATTATCGCACGCTGCAAAAAAACCCACAGGCCAAGGACCCAGACCACAGAGACGACTTCGGCGCGACTCGCAATCCTGCCAAAGTTCCTCTGTCGGAGGATCCGCAATCGGACTGGGATTGGGTTGAAGCACATTTGCCAAACATGCAAGCGCTATTGTTTGCCGGTGGCAAGACGGCAGGACAAGGAGATTTGCAAAATGGCTGTGCATTATGCCACACCTTCGATCGCCACCAGACCACCGATAGGGACAATTCTATTATCAACTGGAGCATCCGGAATTCCAATATAGCGGACAGGTGGCTGGTCCACTCGAAGTTCCCACATAACCGACATGCACAAACTAGTTGCGTCGAATGCCATTACACTACCGGCGCTCAAAACGGCGAAACTATTACCGCTAGGCAGAGTGTCAGTGGTAGTGACATTCTCATAGCGTCCATCAAGAAATGTCAATCCTGCCACACTGACGAACGTAATCAAACTCCCGCTATCGCTCGCGGGCGGTGCGTCCATTGCCACGACTACCATAACGATCATGCGACAGGGCATAAACTTATCCCAGGGAATCAATAAAGATGCAGCGTCCACTTCCCCTATTAGTGATCTTTGCAATCATTGTAGTGGCTGCTGCTGCGCTATTGCCAACAACGAGTCCCGCACCAGTTGAAATCACACATCGCAATATCACCCCCGTTGCAACCAACACCGTTTCCGTAGTTGATGACACTGATTCCACCGCCAGCGCCCATAATGTCGGTGCCCGCACATGCGCATCGTCCACTTGCCATGGAAGCCCACGTCCTGACACCGAACACGCCAACATGATTCGACGAGATGAATACATGATATGGCTCGAACAAGATCCACACTCTCGTGCCTACTCGGACCTACATTCGCCGCTAGGCAAACAGATATTCGAGAAACTAGGACTGACCAGAAATGGTAAGGTTCCCCGTGACGACAAGGCACGCTACCAATCAACTTACAACAACTGTTTACAATGCCATGCCACGGCGATTGGATCGATTAAAACAAATGGGCAGCTTGAAACTATAGCAACGGAAGGCATTAGTTGCGAATCCTGTCATGGCGCGGCAAGTAACTGGCGTACCACTCACTACACAACCGATTTTACTGGTTTGTCGACAGTACAAAAATCCAAACGAGGGCTCACCAACGTTGGCGACCTTTGGCAACGAACGAATTCGTGCGTCGAATGTCATGTTGGGTCGGCCACCGCGGAAGTAAACCATGATCTAATTGCGGCTGGGCACCCCGTGTTAAAGTTCGAGATGACCGCCTATTCCGCGCAAATGCCCAAGCACTGGAAATCACTCCCAGCTACAAACCCGACAGAAAAACATCGCGAAACACACTTGTGGCTCATGGGTCAAATTTCCTCGCTGACTGCGTCGCTGCAGCAACTTCGAGCGAGAGCAAACCAGTCGTCAGTCGCATCACCGCCGGATTCCCAACTACACCAAGTCTGGCCAGAACTCAGTGAATCTAACTGCTACGCCTGCCATCATGACCTCGACCTATCCGACACCTGGCGGCCTTCTATCGCGAACCCACAAGCTGGACATAAGCATCTATTACCAGTCAATGACTGGTATGCCTGTGCACTCGCCGCGATAGCACAAGTGGACGGCAGATCAGGCAATAAGGCGGCCCAGCGCTTTGCAGAAAATTGGCAACTGCTCACCGGCTCAATGGAAAAAACACTGTCGCCGGATCCTTTGGAAATTTCGGCTCGTTGTAGCGCCGCTCTTTCCGCGTTAAACGATTGGTTAGCGCCTAGTGAACTTCACAATAAACAGCGCCACTCGCAATACGACCACCAACGACTCGTGAACTTAACCGCCGCCGTGATGCAAGACAATGGCCTCAACCACATCCTGCAAAACTGGGACCGCGCTACGCAGACATACCTCGCGTTGTACGCATTTTCTAGCACCCAAGATGCGGAGGGTAACACTACCGTCGCCGCTAGCAAGAATCTAAGGACCGCGCGAGACCTGCTTGCCTTTCCACATCACACGGACTATCGCTTCGCCAGTCCCACAAATTTTAAGGGCATGTTAAAACCAAGCGAGGCGAGTGCCAACAACCGTACAGCGATTCGCAGCGAGCTGCTCAAGATTATCAATCAACTGAAACCACCCGTGTCACAAGACAAATAATAGTTTCCCAGGTTACCGATGCTATGAACATTAATCGATTTTTTCCCGCTATCGTGATCACCGGACTGTTACTAGTCGGTATCAACAGCTTCGTTAGCCTAATTGCACAACCCAAGTCTATTGTGACGGTCGCCGACGTCCGTTATCAAGGCAATTCCAGATGCTACCGTTGCCACGAACAACCTTCCCAGTTCGATAGGAACACTGGTGTCACTAGCTTCATTGAGTTGACCGAAGCCAAGGATTGGACCACCAAAGACAAACACGGTTCCGCGTTGATTAATATTACGGACACACCGCTCGGCAAGCAGATGCTTACACGGCTAAAAATTGATGCTGCGGAGATTGAGCATCAGGCTCAATGCACGTCTTGCCACTCCAATCAACATTGGGTTGAAAAGCACGACGACTATGCCGGATTACCCGACAACATCATCGGTCGCGAATCTGGCGTGACTTGTGAATCATGTCACGGCCCCAGCACTCAATGGGACCTTGAACATTCTGATTCACGTTGGCGTTTGATTGATCCGCTCGTCAAGGCACAACATGGCATGACTGATTTGCGCAACCCTGTAGTTCGGGCGGAAACTTGTTTCTCTTGCCACATCGGTAACGCCGAGCAGGAAAAGGTCGTTACTCACGAGATGTACGCTGCTGGGCATCCGCCGCTACCGAGCGTTGAACTCGACGCCTTCATTGACCAAATGCCAGCCCATTGGCATTCCATTAACAACAAGCAAGACTTCGTCC
>DTSG01000276.1 GCA_012965455.1 Planctomycetaceae bacterium
CAAACAAACCAGACCGCGAGCGCGACCAGCGAACGAGTTGCAGGTCGCTTCGCGTTGCCTGCGATTCCAGTGAGTTTCAAGAGCTTGGGGATTATCATTGGCTTAGCGGCGACATTAGCGGCGATTGGCTTAATTGAGTCGTTGATGACTTTAACTTTGATTGACGAATTGACCGAAAGCAGAGGGTCGGGTAATCGCGAATGTGTCGCACAAGGTTTAGGAAACTTGGTGTCTGGTTTGTTTGGCAGTATGGGCGGTTGTGCGATGATTGGTCAGTCGATGATCAACATTCGTTCCGGTGGTCGACATCGGCTTTCCGGCGTGACGGCAGCGGTCTGTCTACTCGGCTTCATATTGATACCGCCTTTGTGGGCATGTATCGGCATGATTCCAGTGCCTGCGCTTATCGGAGTGATGTTTATCGTGGTGATTGCGACGTTTGAGTGGACGAGTTTACGGTTGTGGAACAAGATTCCGCGGAGTGACATGTTTGTCATTGTGGTCGTTTCTGCGATAACGGTGTTTTTTGATTTAGCGATTGCCGTGGCTGCTGGGGTGGCGATATCTGCCCTAGTTTTTGCTTGGAAAAAGTCACAGCGGATTCAGGCGGACATTGTGCTTGAGGGAGATATCAAGAGTTACGAATTACGTGGTCCGTTGTTCTTTGGCGCGGTAACCTCGTTTAAAGAGATATTTACACCTAGCGAAGATCCTGCGGTTATCAACATCGAGTTTAAGGACACGCGCGTCTACGATCATTCGGCATTGGAGGCGATCAATGGCATTTGCGCGAAGTATCGTGCGTTGGGCAAGACTGTGATTTTGAAAAACCTCTCGGAAGAATGCCAGATTTTGCTTAATCGAGCTGAGCCTATCATGGACGTGACGATAGACGATCAAGACTGTCACACAGCGCTCTAATTATTGAAGCGGATTCTATTGGTGTTCAATCGCCGGCGGATTTCGCATATAATAGTTTTATACAATGCACCCTGGCTTGATACTGGGTAACAACGCATGAGCGGGCAATCTCAACATACTTCGCAGGTCAACAGGCGGCAGGCACTTGTCACTGCTGGTGCTGCTGGATTAACGGGCTTAACGCTCACCAATCTTTTACGCGAAGAGTCGTGTGCTACCGGTCGTGGCAGCTCCAACAAGCAAGCTAACTCGGTAATCTTGCTATGGATGCGCGGGGGACCGTCGCAGCATGAGACTTGGGACCCGAAGCCAGATGCGCCAGTGGAGTTTCGTGGGGCGTTCGGATCGCGATCAACATCAGTCCCCGGAACGCAGATTGTCGACATGCTGCCTCAGTGCGCCGCAATTCAACACAAATGGTCGATCATCCGTAGCCTGCATCACAGCAACGCAGGGCACTCGGCAGGTGATCAAATTGTGTTTACCGGTTACCCGCCAGGGTCAGATCCGAATATCAATGTGCATCCGAGTTGTGGCGCTATTACCTCGCAGCAACTTGGGCATTTAAATCCTGAGTTACCAGCCTACGTAATGATTCCGCGACAAGTCCCGGGGACAGACTCTGCCTATCTTGGAGCGGCGCATAAACCGTTTGAGACATTGGCAGACCCCGCGACCAAGGGTGCATTCAAGTTACAGAACTTTACACTTCAAGAGACGATTAGCAATAAACGATTTGCGGATCGCAAGGGTCTGTTGAGAGAGTTTGACAGATTCAAGGCCGAGGTGGATAGTAGTGGGCAAATGGAATCGTTAGGAACGTTTCAGCAGAAAGCGTATTCTATTTTGGCGAGTGACCGAGCTCGGGCTGCGTTTGACATTGACGCGGAGCCGGCGGAGGTTCGAGAGCGCTATGGGTTTGTAGAAACTTATAACCCAATGGATCCACGCAGGTGTAGTGCCAGTCCTTTTAATCAACGATTTTTGTTAGCTCGTCGACTTGTAGAAGCGGGTGTGCGACTGGTGACGGTGGATTGCCGCTGGTGGGACACTCATGTGCAGGGAATTGATTCGATGAAGAATGGGTTTCTACCGCGGTGGGACCAAGCCTATCCGGCGTTGATCAGTGACTTGCAAGAACGGGGGATGCTGGACACGACGATGGTGTTGGCGTGGGGCGAGTTTGGCAGGACGCCGCGTGTGAACAAGGACAACGGTCGCGATCATTACCCAAACGTATTCAGTGCAGCGATTGCCGGCGGTGCGGTGCAGGGTGGGCGTGTTGTGGGATCCTCGGATGCCAAGGGAGCATTCCCTAAGGATCGCCCAGTGACTCCTCAAGATGTTTTGGCCACGCTGTACGATCATTTGGGCGTAGACACCCACCGTCACTATCTAGACCATTCCGGTCGTCCCGTCCAAACGCTACCCTTTGGCGAACCGATTGCCGAACTACTATAGAACAACGTCCGGTAAAGTCCCATTCGCCTGCATTCGTAGCTAACCACCGCTGCTCATTCGCGAATCCTATTTAACGACGCTGTCATTATCCGCAGCACGAACTTGCTCTAACGTCACCATCATGGAAAGCACGCGTTGCAAGTGAGCGGACGCGAGATTCGTCTTCTCCGCGGGATCTTCAGCTATGTTGTACAGCTCATACCGCTGTTTGTTGTTGGATTCCACGAGCTTCCAGTCACCGATTCGCAGTGAACAAGCTCGCCAGTTTGGACCGGCGATGTAGATAGCACGTTCGGCGATTTCCGTTCCTTTGGTCAACAAACTCGAGAGGTCGGTCCCGTCCCAGGCCAAGACGCGATCGGATTGAAAACCGGCTAGTTTGCAGAAGGTTGGCATCCAGTCGGCGATGAAGACTGGAGTGGCATTTTTTCCCGCAGCGACTTTACCGGGCCATGAGACCAGCGTGGGGACGCGCGTGCCACCCTCGTAGATGCTACCTTTTTGGTCGCGGAGTGGCTTATTGCTGGCGGTAAGTTTTCCAGGCAGCGATTCGTCGAGGGGGTACTTGAGGTCCTTATTTGAGGCCCAACTACCGCCATTGTCACTGGTGAACACTACCAGTGTGTTTCGCCGCAGGTCGTGGTCGTCAAGTGCTTGCAGAATTCGGCCGACGCTGTGGTCAAGGTGCATGATACAGGCCGCGTACTGGCGGGCGATTGGTTCGGTGATGGCGGCGGGGACTTCGTCGAGCCAATCTTTGGTTTCGTTTATCGGTAAGTGGACGGCGGTGAAGGGTACGTAGAGAAAAAAAGGTTTACTGCCTCTTTCAGAGTTGCCAGCGATCCAAGAAACGGCTTCGTTGGTGAGCAAGTCGGTAACATGGCCTTCTTCTTCGATGAGAGTTTCGTTGCGATGCCAAGTGATGGAATAGGGGCCTTTTTTGTAGCGATGGGTAAAGGAGGTGATACCGCCGGCGAGTGAACCGTAGCTGTGGTCGAAACCGAAGTGATTGGGTCCCCATTTGGGGAGTGACCCGAGGTGCCATTTTCCGGTGAGGCAGGTTTCATAGCCTTGAGATTTAAGGGCGCGCGCTAAGGTGACCGTGTTGGTTGGAAGTGCGAGGGTGTTCGTGGGCGTAGTGATTCCGAACCGACTCCAACAGCGACCGGTCAATAGTGCGGTGCGAGTGGGTGAGCAGACTGGGGCGACGTAGTGTTGCGTGAGTTCGAGGGACTTGGCGGCCAATTGTTTGAGGTTTGGCGTAGGGGCGTTTCCCTGGTGGTCATTAAAGGCCACGTCGGCCCAGCCGAGGTCATCGGCCATGATAAAGACGATGTTCGGCGGCGCGGCTTGTGCGGTTGCCGCGGTTGCAAGACTCAACACACAGCAGAATCGTAATATTTTATTAAGCATCGATGGTTTCCATTTGTATCAATTCGTGTATTTCGTGGTCCCCGCTCACCGCAATTCGGCAACCCTATCTGACCCCGCACTGATTATATCATTATCAGGTGGCAGTGTTGAACTCAATGCACTCTACAAACCCCCACCAAAGTATTTTTGTGGAGATTTTGTTAGAATGGATGGAAGTGATAGATATCTAGAGTAAATTCCGCATGAACAACACTTGTCCATTCTGTTCGTTTTGCCCAGAGAACATCTGGTGCGAAGTTCCTCAAGTCGTCGCAGTTTGGGATTCTTTTCCAGTTACGGACGGGCACTTACTGATCGTGCCGACTACACACGTCCAGAGTTTGTTTGAATTGGACACATTAATCCAAACTCAGCTATGGAGCTTCGTTTCGCAATGCCGCGATGAGCTAGTCCAACGACTAGGTGTCACGTCATTTAACATTGGCATCAATGACGGTAAGGCTGCGGGGCAAACCATAGACCACGCTCACATACACATTATTCCGCGCCGAGACGGTGATCATATCGATCCTCGTGGTGGAATTCGTTGGGTTGTCCCCGAGCGTGCTGCGTACTGGGAGGCTGATTGATCACGCCACCACCAACTCCCGATGAACAACTACAGTTTCTTTACAACATTCAGCGCCTTTTCGCGCAAGGTCGCTTTACAGCTAGTTACAAGTATGCCTTGTTACAATCAATTGCCGATTTGTGTGTTATGCATGGTGACGACTCGGGTGACTCGCTTGAAATCAAACTCGATGACATAGCCGAGCAATTCATCCATCTTTATTGGCAGCAATGCCGTCCGTTTTACCCTCATCAAACGTCGCAAGGATTCATACTGCGTCAAAACACTAGCGGGCAAGCCGCGGTGGTTACCCATATTCTTACTAGCCAACGGGAACTGCATTTATCAGCGTTCAAACTCAAATACGACTATCCAAAGGATTGGGTACGGTTAAAACGCAACGTACGGACGGTAGTATCGCGCCAACCTTTATGGAAGCTACAAGTTGTTTCTAACGACACCAACGAGTTTTTATACGATGACTTCACGGATACGTCACATGACTCTATCCGTTTGAAATCAGGCGTCGCCTATTGCTTCCGAGCGTTTCATTCAATTTTGACCGATATGACACGAGGGGCATGGCTTCGATTTGTACAGACGACTAATACGCAGAGCCTTGGAAATTCAACTGACCTAGGAGAATTCCTCTTTAACTGGCAACGTATACCACTGGATAAATTTAAGTTAATTCTGCGTGACCACCAAGAAACTAGGTGCTTCTATTGTCACAAAATGGTCAAATCGAAAGGCGAGGTCGACCATTTTATTCCATTTTCGCAAAGCCCGACACACTTAGGTCACAACTACGTTTTCACTCATAAATCCTGTAATTTGGACAAGTTCGATTTTCTCGCCGCCCATCAACATCTGCATGAATGGGCGCAGCGAAACCTCCACTACGGTGACGAACTCACTGATCTATTCAACGAACAAAACCTGCCCAATAATCTTCCCGTCACGCGAAACATTACGAATTGGGCGTATTGCCAAGCGGAATCCACCAAAGCAGAACTGTGGTTACGAAAAAGACGTGTCATGGAAACGATCCAACCGTCATGGCGTGAGGTGTTGGTGTAGATATGTAGATTTTAGTACGATCCAACCAGACCAATTTGCTCGCGCTATTTAACAGGCGCGTAGCACATGGTACCCCATTCTTCGTACGCACCGTAGCGGACGTACACTAACATCGACGCGCGGACGATGTGGTCTAACATCTCAGTGCACAATGACACCGAATCCCTGTTCTCGCGACTGTTGTAGGTTGCCGCGCCATGTATCAATTGACACCTCTGTAAATATATCCGCCGCACCAATTGATCCAAGATATTCGTCCAGTTCCCCGCTAAATACCACGTGTGCGAACTGTAAAAATCCTTCCGCGATTGCTTTGCCGCTAACTCTGTAGGATCGCGCCAAAAATAATTGCTCAAAAACTGATTGTTGAAAATTGTCTCAACCTGCTCTCGATTATCCAGCAACACCTGCTTAAACAATTTATCCGCGTCTAATTTCACAATCTTCCCGTTAAACTCCCGCCACGATGAAATGTCCTTTTTGGGAATATTCTCGTCCTCATTCCACTGACCATACAACGCGTTGAACGCTATCCACTGATAGACCAACGCCTTGTCAATATCTTTAACTTCGCCAGTATCAGCAGACACTAACTTCTCAACCTCAGCTAGCCAACTGCAGGCCCGGTGAAAACGAATCGCGGTATGACTGCCGTCAGGATACGTCTTGCTCAACAATTCCTTGTGGGGTATCCAAGCTCGCCTCAAATCTCGAACCGTACAAGTTTCATAACCCGTCATGATGAGAATTCCTTCCGGAGTTGCATGGACTTGGTATCTACTGTTCGCTGTGGGGACCGCTCCTAAGGACGTTTTTTCAAATTCCCAAGCAGATGTCGTTCCATGAATTTCAGAATCGACTCGAGTGTTTGCGGGTCTTGCAATCTCCCAGCCTCAGTAGCATCCGGTCTGAGAATCAACACATATGCAGAATTCCGCTCAACATTCAGACGCGGGACAAACTCAGCTCGTCCGTTCTTGGAATCCAAACTTAGGTAAACATATCTCTTCATCAATTTTGCAAACCGCCGGTTCGCACTCGAACTCTCCTGTAGAGCTCGACATTCAACGCCTCATATCGAATCGTACACATAAACGAAAATCGGCACCCCGCGGCGCTGCGCCTTGGACATCGCGTCTCCCAAATCCGTATCCGCTGCATTCACTTGAATAACATTCGCACACAACACAAGCAAGACTGCCGCGTAGACCCCCCGCTGCCACAGGTTTTTCGTAGCCACATACATAGTCATTCGGTTCCCTTGCTCCTGACCATCTTAGGCCCGCCCTCTAACGTTACAGAATCTTCACTGTATTGTAATATCTGCTTAGGACTAAAGAATTGCCGATCACCGCGTTTCCAACGTTCTTTTATTCGTACTTGAGTCCGCCAAATCCACAACTTACCCGCTTGGACACTCCAATACCCGCGCCCTTGCACCGGAAATTGAGAAGATGCTCCTGACCCCCGCGGAACCGTGTTCACACTGCAAGTCTGATCTGCACGCAACTCTAAGTCAACTCGCTCAAGCCTGCCCAATAAATGCCAACTGCCAACTAGCTTGGCATTCAACAAATCACTGAAGTCTCGACAATATCGCAAATACATGAGCACTCGGCGGGCGACAAAGTCCCGCGGACTGTCATTCGCATACTTCTCCAATATCGACTCGGTAGCCTCGCCTGGAAAATTCAGCAGCGCATACAACGCCTCATCCGCTGGCCAACGATCCGACTCCATATCACGCATCAACCGTTTGAGCGCCGCGTCATCAGCTGGCACAACAACTCCCACGATCAACAAATCCTCCTCCGCATCTCCCGGCTGAGGATTGTCCCAATACCAATTCTCAATTTTTACCAAAAACCCTCCCTGTAGCGCCGCTGCATCTTCCGGTCTCAGTAAATAGCTATACTCCAATCGTTTTTCCGTAATCCAATCTTCCATAACTCCCCAACGATCAATCACTTCGCGATTGCAGCCGGCTGGGACGCCACGTTTTAATGCAATGCGATTCCGGACAAACGACCAGACAACATCTTTGCTGGTAATCTCCTTGCCATTCGCCGTAATCGCCGCCACTCCCGAATTCGCACGGGGACGCGTTAAATTCATCGCATAAAACAAATACGGCCGCACAGCATCACCCGCCTTGGACGAGCGGGCAAATAGCAACCACTCGTCGCCAACTGCCACTCGGCATGATGGCGACATTGACTGCCGCTCACCAAACCAAAACGTAATTCGATGAGACGGTGGTCTCGTGTTCTTTGTGTAATAGGTACGATACACACTCTCAGGTTTCCACTGTTGATTATCGCTCGGGACCAGTTCTAGGAACTTTTCCAGCGACAAATTGCCCTTCAAGGCAGATTTTACCTGAATCTCAAAATCAGAATCGCCCACACCTTTCACTATCTCGACATGGTAAATTTCATCGGAAGAATCCACTAGCCATTCCACCGAGAGAACGGTCGCCGTGTATAGATCCGCACAAACCGAACCCGCTTGGTAATGCAATACGATTAGCACTGCCACCGCTCGCTGCCAATATCTCCCTCTAATCATACTCAACGGTGGTTGCATGAGCGATCTATCTATCACCCTTGACGGTGACTTGGCCTTTACCCTCGCTGATGTCCCGCCGAATACCATCGACCAGTGCTGGACAACCTCGTAACTTCATTTGCTCAAAACGTTGTTGCTCGATTACTGCGCGATACGTTTCAACCATGACATAGGTTACCCCCTCGCGAATCGACGACAACTCACGATGCCAGGTTTGCAATTCACTGCGCTGCGCCGGTTCAAAGGAATTGCCAGCAATCTTATCCAATGCCTCAAGCATATGCTGTACCATCACGGCGCGGCGACCATGAGCCAAGGCAGTTCGGTCACTCACCTTAGCAACTTGCCCCTTGATAAGTTGATACGTAACCGGATCGCTCGACATGGTCCAATAATGGCTGCGAACTCCATCCAGCAACAACTCCGAAAATGGCATTCGCTCAATTGCCGTCAGAGTATTCAAACTAAACGGGTTGGCATTGTCCTGATAACCAACTTCGACCGCACCATGTTCCAACCGAGCGAGCGCTAACACCCAACCAATACCACGACGACGAAAGTCATCATTGGGTACTTGCGGAAATTCATGTAAATACGACTGCTTATACCGCTGTGCAAGCGAGGTTCCAGCTAATCTACCAAAACGACGTGAAAGATTTACATAGACACTAAACTCGTCAAGTTCCGAAACAATCTCGTTGTACGCCTCTAACTGCTCTGCATTCGCATTCTGTACTAAGGGTATCAATTGATTAAGCGCATTGGCATACTCTTGATAACCTACTATCTGATATGCATCACTCGGGTCGGGAGCATCAAATGTTGCTAAATAGCCACGCACGGTGCCTTCAACATAATTTTTTCCTCAGTAAAAATATTTGGACTTTGCAACAACTGAAATCGTCCCGTACTCAACCTTAATGCCACCATTTTCCCAAGACCAAATATATTCATGCCGGCGACCGACATAAGGTGAAGCCAATTGGTTTTCAATCGCAAATGGGTCACTGGCCTTAGCACGGTCACGAGGCATACGTAGCGCAAATCCCGAGGCGGGCACCTTTTTCACATGCTCACCCTTCAACAATCCATTGGCCGCGATCCCTTTGCCGTATCGTCCTCGCAACCACCAATGCAATCCTGTATACAATTGTTCCGCAGAACGGAACAACTCTTGGTGAGCACCTCGCGCAATTGCCACCGAAAGCTCATGTTCACGCAAGTTAGGCGCAGGCACAGCCGCGAAATTACCCTGGCGCTGCTGCTCTACAAATGTACGCAGGATCTTCACATCTTGATCCAACGCAAACGCCGCTTGCAATCGAAACTTGAGCGTTTTCGAATCTCCGAGAATGCCCAATGCCAACTCAATTCGCTGCTCACGCAAGGACATCTCCCGCGTCAAGCGTTTCTCAGCCTCTGCTTCAACGGTTTGTAGCACGGCTTGGAAATCAAATGACAACGTCTTTCGTTCATTGGCGCTTAGTCGAGCATTCTGCAATACAAACTGTACAGTTCGACCTGCTATTTCCGCAGTCCGACCCAGATTGACCAGATCATTTCTGTATACATGTAAATCCCAGAGGGCACGCTCAAATTCACCTAACTCCGTCGGTTGAGCTACTGCCGCTCCAACCGCTTTCATGATCTCAGGCCGCAATTCACCGCTGATCACCTTTTCAACTTCCGTTTGAAAATACGGAACCGTGATCAGCAACTCTTTCTTAGTAGCAGCAGGCTGTACCGCTTTGTTTTGCACCAACAAGCTAAACCTAGACCTAGCAAGTACAACGCCCAATGCCTCGATCCCTTGGCCCGCTAAATACTCGTCTATTTCAGCATTTACCGTCCCCCCAACTTGATTAACAATCATCGCTCCAGAAAACACGACGATGTCCAGATGACCCGTTCTATATGCCGGGATTAACCGTTGGTCTAGCTCTATCTTTACGTTGCGAGGAATGGCCGCTTGTATTTGCCGGACCGCTGTCAAATCGATCAGCAACGCTAACAACACTAACACCACAGAAAACCGCGATATCACCATTACCCGTTGTGTACGCCTGTTGATACATTGCATGATACCGTCACCTCTGTTTTCCCAAAATAGTAACCACATGAGATTCAATACAACCATTATTCTATCTCCTCGCCGCAAAGGCAAGCAGATATCGTGGTTTGTAGACCCCTAATTGCTGCGTGACATTCTCGACGACCGCTAGATGTTCATTCATGGTAAAATACTGAACCACCAATCACATACCTTACCGTCGAGATCTGGTCCCACCATGCGATACCATCTAACCCTTCTGTTGCTCCTAACTTTCACGACTACGCAGGTACAGGGAGCAGCAAATACGCGACCCAACCTAGTCATCGTCCTCTGCGACGACCTTGGCAATGGCGACCTAGGATGTTATGGCAACAAAGTCGTCAGCACACCACATCTGGATCAATTCGCAGCAACTGGCACAAAGTTTACTCGTTGCTATTCTGCTGCCCCTAATTGCTCACCCTCACGGACTGGCTTAATGACCGGACGCACTCCCTATCGTGCCGGCATCCACAACTGGATTCCACTAGATTCCCCCATGCACGTCCGTCGCCATGAAATCATGCTATCGCGAATCCTTAAAGATGCGGGATACCAAACCTGCCACTTTGGAAAATGGCATATGAATGGCAATCTGACAAACAAAGACCAACCGCAACCTGATGACCATGGTTTCGACTGGTCCTTCGGCACTCAGAACAATGCCTTACCCTGTCATAAAAACCCGACCAATTTTGTTCGCAATGGAAAGCAGGTCGGAAATCAACAAGGCTTTGCCGCGGACATCGTAACCGACGAAGCGATACGCTGGATCAACGAAGACCGCGACGCGGGAAAACCTTTTTTTATGTTTGTCGCCTATCACGAACCACACGAACCCATTGCCTCAAACCATAAATACACCAAGCTGTACGAAAGGAAAGGCAACCCCAGTCGGTATGACCCAAGCGTTTCCAGTTTTCAAGCACATCACGGAAACCTAACCCAGATGGATTCCGCTTTTGGGCGATTGGTGCTGCATCTAGATGAAACACACCTGCGTGATAACACGGTTGTTTTTTTCACCAGCGACAATGGCCCAGCGATCACCGGCGCCCATCCACACGGCAGTACTGCTGGCCTACGAGACAAGAAAGGCTCCGTTTACGAAGGAGGGATCCGTGTACCAGGCATTCTTCATTGGCCCGCAAAACTAACCCACGCACAAATCATCGACACACCTATTTCCGGAGTTGATGTATTACCCACGTTTTGTGAAATCGCGGAAGCCAAAATACCAGCAGCGCTCAAGCTTGACGGAACAAGTTTCGTGCCAGCGCTACAGGGAAAGCCACTCCGTCGCAGCGATCCACTCTACTGGCAATTTCACGGCGCCCGTGGTGAGGACCAAGTTGCAATTATCGATGGTAATTGGAAACTCGTCGGTCAATTTGATGGTGGT
>DTSG01000277.1 GCA_012965455.1 Planctomycetaceae bacterium
CATGGCACTCAAACAGCAAGGAGATCACCGCATCCTAGTATCGCCTGATCATCCTACACCGGTACAAACAAAGACTCATAGCCATGGCATTGTACCGTTTACCATTGCCGGTACGGGCATTACAGCGGACACTCAAACAAGCTACGACGAGATTCAAGCGGAAGCATCCGCTCACCAGTTCCCTCACGGGTTTGAAGTCATGAAGACATTTATAGATGCATAGCCTTAAGTTCGCAGCAAACGTTTAGCAACCTAAAACATACCAACTACACACTTCCCTACAAATCAATATGTCGATTATCGTTCAAAAATTCGGTGGCACCAGTGTCGCCACTACCGAAAAAATTCTAGCCGCCGCTCACACCGCCGTTCGCGCTCAGCAACAGGGTCACCAAGTTGTCATGGTCGTCAGCGCGATGGGCAAAAACACCGATACGCTAACTGCCCTCGCTGACGAAATCATGCAACAACCACCGGCTCGTGAAATGGACATGCTGTTGTCCACTGGTGAGCAAGTCAGTGTGGCTTTAATGGCGATGGCGATTTCGTCACTAGGACACAAAGCGATCAGTTTAACAGGTGCTCAAATTGGCATTAAAACGGACAATGTATTCGGAAAAGCGCGGATCATTTCGATCTCGACCGACCGCATGCAGAAGTTGCTGGACGACGGTAATATTGTCATCGCCGCTGGATTCCAAGGCATCGACGATGATTTCAACATCACAACTTTGGGCCGCGGCGGTAGTGACACGACGGCCGTTGCCTTAGCGGCTGTACTTGGCGCCGAGTGTGAAATCTACACGGATGTCGACGGTGTTTATTCGGCCGATCCGCGGGTCGTCAGTGACGCTCGCTGGCTATCACATACGAGTTACGACGAGATGCTCGAACTCGCCAGTATGGGTGCCGGCGTGATGCATAGCCGTTCGATTGAATTTGCCAAGAAATTCTCCGTACCAATTCATGTTCGTAGTAGCAGTAGCGAAGCAACCGGTACGATCATCTCCAACATTTCCGAGGATCCGAACCGAGCGGTTAGTGGTACGGCGGTCACGTTTAATGAAGCATTAATTACTTTAAGCGGTGTGCCGGATCAACCGGGTTCCACCAATGCCATTTTTGCATCGCTTGCCAAAGCTAATATTACAGTCGACATGATTGTTCAAGACGCGGGGAAATTGGGCAAATCGAACATTTCCTTTACGGTGCCGTCGGGTGATTTACAGTTGACCCTCGAAATGATTCAACCGGCTTTAGGTACATTACCGGTGGACCGCGTTTCCCATCGTGACGATGTTTCGAAAATTTCCGTCGTGGGTATGGGCATGGCTGTCCAGTCCGGTGTTTCCAATCGAATGTTCCGCTGTTTAGCGGATCAGGACGTCAACATATTCATGATCACGACGAGCCAAATCAAGATTTCAGCATTGGTCGCTCGCGAACAGGCCGAGCTTGCGATCCATACGGTGCATAGCAAGTTTCAATTGGAGCAAGCTTCGCAACCAAACCGTCAGGCAGAGTCGCCAGCGATTACTCCCATTGCCGATTCGGCCGCGGCGGCGAATCGCTTACACGACATGGAAGAGTTGTCGATTACGGATATTGGATTAGATGAGTCACAGGCGAGTATATCCATCGAAGGTATTCCTGACACTCCCGGTGTAGCCGCAACGATCTTTGACGCGACAGCTGAAGCTGGTGTGGTCGTGGATATGATTATTCAGAGTTATTTGGATCAAGACAATATCGCCAGCATCACGTTGACCGTCCCCCGCGACGATGTTGAAAAGACCGTTGACGTCTTGCAGCAGTTGATCGGTGATTTCCCTGGCGAACAGGAAATACTGTGCAATCCAGCGATTGCGATTGTGTCGGTGAGTGGTATTGGAATGCGTAGTCACACGGGAGTGGCTTTGCGGATGTTCCAAGCATTATCCGACGTCAAGATCAACATTGAGATGATGAACACGAGTGAAATGCGAGTGAGCATTGTGGTGGACAGTGATCAGGCGCGTCGAGCGGGGCAGGTGTTAGCTCAAGCGTTTGCCGACGTGCAACATTAAGCTTCAGCGATGGCGTCTTCGAGTACTTTTTCCTCAACATAGATGCTCAATGGTGGGTCGCAACTCACGGCGACCGCAATTGCATCCGAGGGTCGCGAGTCTACTTCGAAGACCTCTCCATCTTTTCGCATCCGCAAGCGAGCATAGAATGTGTGTCCTTCGACATCACTAATGAGAACGCTATCGAGTTCAGCGCCGAGTGTCTCAACAACGAGGCAGATCAGGTCATGCGTCAGCGGGCGGGATGTTTCAAAGTTCTTCACGCGGCGGTCGATACTCGACGCTTCGGCGATCCCGATCACGATTGGAAATGTGCGTTCGCCGTCGACTTCCTTCAGATAGATCACTTGATGATCATTGATATCGCTAATAATAATCCGCGATAATTTCATTTCCACAGGCATGCGTCGTATCCCTCTCAAGTCGGTTCTTGGTGTCTTACGTATCGCTAGTATTATATGGGATTCCCCCAGAATTAAGTAGGGGCGATATCTACCGCAGGAGGATCGTGAGCCGAGAAAATTGGTTTGTTCGACGATAACAATTGATGCGAACTACACAATTGTCCCCAGTCCGCAAGTCATTTTCGGATGGGTCTGAGAACAGGAAGGAATAAGCCATCATGCTACGCCTGCAATGCCTCGAGGGATTTGCGCACTGCGGCTAGCTCTTCTTCAAGCTGCACTAATCCAGCGCGTTCGCGTTCGACGATTTCCGCTGGGGCCCGAGCTGTAAATTGCTCGTTCGCTAATTTCTTCTGGCGACCTTGAATCTGACCCAATAATTTCTGCTCCAATGCCGTGTTACGCTCAATCTCGGCGTCCACGTCAATGAAATCTTTCAAATCAACGAATACCTCCATCTCGCCGACTCGCACACTAGCACTGTTCTCCGCCGCCTCCACCGACTCGCCCCAGGCGACACATCGAGCGTTGGCCATCGATTCAAAATACCCTTCCAGCGGACGTAACAACTGCTCATCACCGGCGGAACAATGAATGGAAAATTCGATCGCATCACGAGGTGCTATATTCTGACGACTGCGGATCTCACGAACCGCGCGTAACACTTCCTGAAATTGAGAAAACTGCTGCTCGATCTCAACATGGATCCGCGCACCATCGGCAACCGGCCACTGGGCAAGCATAATCGACTCAGTCGCAACCGCTAACTCACTCAATCCACGCTCCGGAGCAATCTGTGACAACAAGCCCCACACCTCTTCGGTCACAAAGGGAATAATCGGGTGCAACAACCGTAACAACTGATCCAGCGTATACGCCGTTACCCGCTGAGCAACCGCACGAGAACTATCGTCCTGCATTCGGCTCTTGGTCATTTCAATATAGAAACTACAAAACTCATCCCAAGCAAAATCGTACAGCACGCGCGTCGCTTCTGCAAAGCCGTAATGCTCTAACTTCTCGGTCACTTGCTGAGTCACACTTGCCAGCCTGCTCAGAATCCAGCGGTCTTCAAACGCTAGATCTTCCTCAGCCACCTCAGCCGCTTCGTAGCCACTGAGATTCATCAACGTGAACCTCGAAGCATTCCACAGCTTCGTGCAAAAGTTCCTCGAAATCTCAAACCGCTCACTCAACACAGCCCCGCGGGGCAATGCTAAGTCTTCAGCACTACGTGCCCATTGCGTATGAAACTCTTCAGCACACTGTGGACATGTAACCCGCGGCAACTCGCGATTCTTCTTCGTCTGTTCAATGGAACTTGCACAATGCGGACACTCAAATTGCACCGGCATCCGTACATCCTGAGTCTCCGTCGTTAAATAGGCTAAGCCAAACCGCAACGCATCCGCGCCAAACTTCTCAATAACGTCTAACGGATCAACTCCGTTCCCCTTACTCTTGGACATCGTCTCGCCATATCCGTCCAAAATCTTGGGGTGAATAAACACTTCCCTAAAAGGGACTTCACCCAAGTTATTGAGTCCCATCAACACCATCCGCGCAACCCATAACGTGATAATATCGCGACTCGTAATTAACGTCGTCGAAGGATAAAATTTGGCAAGCTCCGCTGTTTCATCTGGCCAAGACAGCGTGCTATGCGGCCACAAAGCGGAACTAAACCATGTATCTAAAACATCCTCTTCCCGCTGATAACCCAACGCTTCGAACTCCGCTTCCAACGCACTGTCTTCGGCCTCGATCCCCACATGAATAACTGCAAAGTGAGTTTCCGCTTGTGTGGCATCGGTACGAGCAGCTTCGTTTTGAGCCGCTGTAAACTCAACCTGATACGCCATACTACCCGCCTGAATCTGAGTATGCCCATCAAGCATCTTTTGTTGTTGCTGCAAATCTTCTTCAGTTTCACAACAATGTGACCAAATCGGAATCTGATGCCCCCACCATAACTGCCGACTCACAGGCCAATCACGCTTTTCACCTAACCAATCCAAATATCCGCGGCGGTATCGTTGCGGAAAGATCTGCACTTTGTCGTCCATAACAGCGTCCATCGCAGATTGTGCTAGCACATCCATCTTCACAAACCACTGATCTGCCAGACAGGGTTCAATCGGTGTCTTACTACGATCGGAGTGGGCCAAGTCAATTTCACGGTCTTCGATCTCGCTCACTAACCCCAAAGCCTCTAAGTCCGCAACGACCTGCTTACGAGCTGCGATCATCGTTTGACCTTGGTACGGTCCTGCGTTTGCGTTGAGCGTACCATCGGGACATAAGATATTGATCATCGGCAACGATTGTCGCTGTCCGACTTCGTAGTCATTGGGATCATGTGCTGGTGTAATCTTAACGCAACCGCTGCCCAATTCAGGTTTGGCCCAGACGTCCACTACCAACGGAATCTCTCGATCCACTAACGGTAAATGCAACATTCGCCCCGCTGCAGCCATATCACGCAATTGTTCCAATGCCGGCAGCACATCGGCTTGGCGTTCTCGCAACCGATCTAACTCAGTTTGCAATTCATCGGAATCCGCATCTGCCACCTCACTAATCTTCGATTCTAAATTCGCGATGAGTTTTTCAAACGCATTGGACGGATCCGGATGCACGGCAACAGCGGTATCGCCCAGCATTGTTTCTGGCCGAGTCGTGGCAATCGTAACATGGCTCGGCTCGCCCGCTTGAGGATCGACGACCGCATATCGGAAATGCCAGAAATGACCGTCAACAACTTCATGAAACACTTCATCATCGCTAACGGCAGTTTGCAAAAATGTGTCCCAGTTTACTAACCGCTTGCCACGATAAATATAGGATTTCTTGAACAAGTCAAAAAACGTATGCCGTACCGCTCGCGCGCAAATATCGTCCAACGTAAAACGAGTTCGCTCCCAGTCGCAACTCGAACCAAGTTGCTTGAGCTGTGAGATGATTCGTTTCTCGTACTGCCCCTTCCACTCCCAAATTCGTTCTACTAGTGCTTCCCGCCCTAAATCGTGCCGTGACAACCCTTCTTCTTCGCGCAACCGCCGCTCGACAACAGCCTGCGTGGCAATCCCTGCATGGTCTGTCCCCGGCATCCATAAAACTTCAAATCCTTGCATCCGCCGCATCCGCACCAGAATGTCTTGCAACGTTGAGTTCAATGCGTGCCCTAAATGTAATGCTCCCGTTACATTCGGCGGAGGAATCACAATCGAAAATGCTGGCTTGTCCGATTCAGCATCCGCATGGAAATAGCCACTGTCACTCCAGCGGTCAAAAATCCGTTGACTCGCCTGTTTATGATCGAAGTTCTTAGGGAGTGACTCTGGGGTAAATTCAAAACTCATGCGTTCAATTTTCTATTTGTTTTCAGGTTGTCTGGAGTGGAAGCTGGAATGAGTACCGGTGGGCCCGCAGTTTCTAATTAATTTATATGTCCGGGAAGTTTACCCGCCGTAGCCGCGCACCTACTTATTGTTCATCCTTATACAATTTGTATTCGATGGCGTCTACTAATGCGATCCAACTTGCTTCGATAATGTTTTCACTCACACCAACGGTTCCCCAGATATCATGCTCATCTTGGCAATCAATAAAGACCCGCGTCCGAGCTGCCGTGCCTGCTTCGGAATTAACCACGCGAACTTTATAGTCGACCAACCGCATCGATTCCAGCGATGGATAGGCGTCTTGCAAGGCTTTACGCATCGCGGCGTCCAGAGCGTTCACTGGGCCATCCCCCTCAGAAACCACATGCTGCATCTCACCCGCCACTCGCAATTTCACAGTTGCTACGTTCGTAACACTCTTCCCTTCTTGTGCCCCAACTTCAACATGATAATTAACTCGTTCAAAATGCGCGTTGAATGTACCAGCACACCGCTGCATCAACAATGCGAATGATGCCTTGGCAGCTTCAAACTGATACCCTTCGTTCTCTAACTTAACGACTTCAGCCAATATATCCTTCATGACTTGATCGTCATCAGGCAAGTCAAATTCCGCCGTCAATGCTTTCACATTACTACGCCCGGACAACTCACTAATCAGAATCCGGCGTTCGTTGCCGACAACCGCTGGGTCAAGATGCTCGTATGAATTCACCGCTCGCGCAATCGCATGAGCGTGCATTCCACCTTTATGAGCAAATGCACTGCGACCGACAAACGGTTGCTCCCGCCGCAGTCTCATATTGGCGGTTTCATACACAAAGCGTGACAATTCCGTTAAATGCTCAAAGTCCGTGTTGCCAATGACTTCAAACCCCTCTTTTTTAAATGCCAAATTAGCCATCACGCTGATCAAATCTGCGTTTCCGCAGCGTTCTCCAATGCCATTTATCGTGCCTTGGACCTGCACCGCTCCAGCGTCTACTGCGGCCAGTGAGTTTGCGATGGCTACGTCGCAGTCATTGTGGCAATGAATCCCCACCGGGACGGACCATTGAGCAAGTAAATCAATTGCCTGCGCGGTCATTGCGGTAATTTCCTCGGGCAGCGAACCCCCATTGGTATCACACAACACTATTAAAGACGCACCCGCTTCAGCCGCCGCTTGAATCGTCTGTGCCGCGTACTCAGCATTCGCTTTTGTACCGTCAAAGTAGTGCTCGGCATCATAGATCACCTCCCGCCCCTCAGCGACTAGAAACGAAATACTATCACCGATCATTTCCAGATTCTCAGCCAACTCCACTCGCAACACATCCGTGACGTGAAAATCCCATGTTTTGCCAACAATGGTACAAATCGGCGCCTGACTGTCGCGCAATGCTAACATCCCTGGGTCTACGTCCGCAGCAACCCCGCGACGACGAGTCATCCCAAACGCACAGATCTGTGCATGCTGTAGTTCTAACTGCTGTACTTTCTGGAAGAATTGTTGATCCTTTTCATTAGACAGCGGGTAACCGCCCTCGATGTAATCCACTCCAATTTCGTCTAGTCGTTTGGCAATTTCGAGTTTGTCTTGCAGCGAAAGACTTACACCCTCACCTTGCGTACCGTCACGCAGAGTCGTGTCATATATCTGAATCTGTCTTGTCATTTTTGCTCTCCGCTTAACGCTTTCGCCCGTTGTTACCCTGTTTGTTTTTATAAACTACTTAACTAAAAAAACCCTGTGACCTCCTGTCGGTCTCAGGGCTTGCTAGTAATTTCAATTTTCTGTTAGCCCTATACCGTCGAAACCCTGCTCATAATGGCAGGACAAATAATGACGCCGACAATAATGGATACAGCGGATACGACACACCGCACGATGCTATTAACAGCTCGCTGTGAAAGTACGATTTGTGGTTTGTCTGAATGCATAGGCTTTTATTTTGGTGTTGGCAGGTCTTCTTACCACCTTGTACAACTCCACCATAGTTTGGCAACAATCGAGTGTCAACATCTAACCTGCAGCGACAAACGGTGATTGCAATTTGACCTTCACCACCGCTTTATGCACGACGGACGTAGTGGCCAGTGGAGCATGAATATCCTGCGGCATAAAGATCGCAAAACTACCCCGAGGCACGACGACCCAAGACTGCGGACGATCATAGAAAAACTCGAGATCCTGATCTACATCATAGGGATCTTTGCGGCGTTGAACCAACTCACGTTCAAGCCACCCCATCGTGTCCGTCCCAGCAATCACATACTGGATATCCAAGTACTTGTGATGAGCTTCCAGCATCGCTGCTTCGCGACCCACGCCTGCACCTCGAGCGATAATTGCAAACACATCACGGCCTTGAATCTCATGCACTCCGTCCTCGAGAGACGCTAAGTCTGGACGACCTAAGAATTCAAACCCTAGCTGCACTAAAGGTTCAAGCGAGTAATACCGGGCTGCATTGCAGAGACGATCAACAATCATTTATCCAAGCATCTTTTTTGCAGTGTGGGTGGGGAGTCAATTGCGGCCAATGCCGGAACTACTCATTATACTCCGAATCGAGTTCATCTGCCCAATCTTCCGCGTCATCATCAGCGTTGGCGATCAGCGAAGATTGTATGGAAATCGATACCGTTTCTTCGTCCTCTTGCTCTTCCCACTCAAGATCGTCATCATCTTCAGCTTCTCCCCATTCTGCATCGTCGAAGTCTTCATCGATTTGCTCAGAATCATATTCAATCATAAGCTCTGCATCTTCCATTTCCTCATCGGTCGTGACCTCGGACGCGTTTTGCAGCGCATCCCATTCTTCCATGGTCAATAGCACCTCACGTGCACTCGATCCATTGTGATCACCAACAATTCCATCTTCTGCCATGTAGTCCACTAAGCGAGCTGCCCGACCATAGCCAATCCCAAGTGCTCGTTGCAGCAGCGAACAGCTACCGCGACCTTCGCGTAATACAACTTCAATTGCACTTTCATACAACTCGTCGCGTTTCCGCAGAGTTCGCGGATCCAAATCGTTCTCTTGATCAACTTTCAAGTTCACTAATTCGTGCTCAAATTCCTGCTCCACTTGAGAGCACTGATCGACCAGCGATTGAATTTCGTCGTCGGCCAAAAACGTCCCCTGACCACGGATCACGGTACTGGTGCCAGGCCACAGAAACAGCATGTCACCGTTGCCCAGCAACTTCTCTGCGCCGCCTTCATCAAGCACAACTCGACTATCCATATGACTGGCAACTTGGAACGCCAATCGCGCTGGCAAGTTGGATTTAATCAGTCCGGTGATCACATCCACAGTTGGCTTCTGAGTCGCTAGAATCAAGTGAATCCCCACCGCTCGACTCTTCTGAGCGAGCCGGATAATGTGCTGCTCAACATCTTTACCAGCGGTCATCATGAGGTCAGCAAGTTCATCGGCGATAATCACAATAAATGGCATATGAGTGGGGACTTCATCCATTTGAGCAATCTTAGGGCCAAGTCGCTTGCGGATTTCTTCTTCGCCTAGTTCATTAAAGCTCGTAACATGTCGAACTTTGGTTAGTGCTAACAAACGGTAGCGTTCTTCCATTTTTTCGACAGCCCAAGCGAGAATCGCTTCAGCTTTTTTCATATCTGTCACGACAGGGTGCATGAGGTGTGGTAATTGACTGTAAATCGACAGCTCCACCATCTTCGGGTCGATCATCAACAGGCGGACGTCATCTGGCTTACGAGCCATCAAAATTGAAGCGATGATCGTGTGTAGACAAACAGATTTCCCGGAACCCGTTCGTCCGGCGATCAACAAGTGTGGCATCTTGGTCAGGTCAACTGTCAAACTGTTTCCAGCAACATCTTTACCCAAGAAAATTGGGATGTTCATTTTCGCGCTTATGCCATTGGCATCTTCAATCACTTCACGCATCCGCACCAATTGCTGCTCAGCATTTGGCACTTCAATTCCGACCGTATTCTTTCCAGGGATGGGCGCAACGATGCGAACACTCGGTACACGCAACGCAATTGCCAGATCATCCGCCAAGCCAGATATTTTACTCAACCGCAACCCAGCGGCCAGTGCGACTTCGTACTGAGCGATCACCGGTCCAGTTTCAACATCCACAACTTTCACGTCGAAACCAAATTCATCGAATGTCTTCTCCAACGTTTTTGCGTTCTTACGTATCTGTTTTTCTTGTGCGTCATAATCGATGGCAACCCGTGTATCCAATAATTGTTGACTTGGCATTTCGTAGCCCGCAAATTGCTCGGCACTGACACTTGCCTTTTCCAATGAGCTCATCAAATGTGCACGTTCACTCTCTTCGGGCGAACCAGCAGCGACTGGCGGTTGTTTTTGAGATTGCTTGCGACGGATCTTAAAGTGGGGCCGCGGTAACTTTTTACGCTGACGTCTTCGCCGCGGTGCGACTACGACCTCTTCTTCCTCGTCCACTACGTCGACTTCTATCACTTCATCAACTTCATCAAAATGGTCAAATGCATCCAATTCCGCATCTTCTTCAACGACAACCTCATCGCGTCCCGAGATACGTACCGACAAAGTGTCTGGAGTCGCGGATTCAAAAGCAGAGAGATCATCGACATCAATCACGTCTAAGACCTTACCCCTGCGCCGAGGTAGACCTGTCGGTCGATGCTGCCAGAGGAAACGAGTCGTAGAAACTAAGAGGAAATCAAACGTCTTAACGATATATTTCAAGGCAGTCGTCGTAATTCCAATCAACATGTAATCAGTTGCCAACATCATGCCACCGAAGAACATACTCAAACCAATGATCAAACCACCGGTGGTAGCAAACGATCCAGTTAACGCTGTATGCGTCATTGCACCGAGCATTCCACCACTGCCGTATACCGGGCCTGGCGTAGCTAATGGTATTGTCAGTGCTAAACAAGTACAAACTCCAACGCACGAAACTGCCCATCCACCAATTCTAATGGCAGGTGAATCAACTTCCACACGCCGCAGCAATGCCACAACGAGCACGCCTAGTGAACCCACGAGATAACAAGCACCAAATCCGAACAGGCTAAAGAGCAGGTCAGCGGTCGTTGCTCCCAGCGGGCCACACATATTTTGTACAAACGTACTTTGAGGGTATTGAACAACGTCTGCTTGATACAGATGGTTCAAGGGAGAGATTAGTGGTTCGACTTTATCGTTTGCATGATACGTTAGTAGCGCCGTTGTTAAAAATACAACGAAAGCTCCTATCGCCAGTGCAATCAAGTCTTGTTTCAGATTTCGTTCCGACATGGACACCGCTATTGATGAGTTCTAATTCCAAGCGTCCATGCTTTTAAGATGATCGTAAAAACAGTCCTTTTGGTTTACGACCCATTGTTTTGTAGGGCATTAGCAGCACAAAAAATCGCACGCTTCGTAACTGCATACCACAAGTGTTCCATCCAATCGCACTAGACGCACGAAAAAAACCGCTTCAAAGCTAAATCCAGAATTCCGTAATGCAAAAGCTCTATGGTCTGTAGGGGTTATGCCAAATTTCAGGGGACATTAGCAGTCAAAAACTCGAATGGGGCGCATCCGCATCATTCCAACAGCATCGGTTTTGGCAGGCGAAAGGATGGCAACTAGCCGACCCTGTGCGTTCACTGCAAATACTTCGTGGCTCTCCAAGCGGCCATGTTGTTGAGCGTCTAATTCAATCTCTCGTCCGAAACCCAATTCACCGATCTGTGCCGTTGTCACTGCCATTGTTTCAACATTGTCAAGCAATTCCAATGGATTGCGCGACGCTTGTTGCACGCTTTGCCTATCCACAAAATCTAATTCACTACACTGCTCAACCGTCAAACTTCCGATAGCCGTCCGCTCTAACTCGGTCATAATCGCTCCACATTCAAGTCGATCACCGATGTCTCTGCCGAGCGAACGGATATACGTGCCTGTACTGCACTGCACATCGACCGTAAAAAACGGAAAGTTATATTCTTTCAATTCAATGCGGTGGATCGTGATTTCGCGAGGATCCAGTTTGACGGCTTTACCTTGTCGCGCTATCGAGTAGGCCCGCTGTCCTTTTATTTTCAAAGCGGAGAAGGCAGGTGGTTGCTGGCTTTGTGTGCCCTGAAAATCATCCACCACTGCTTGAAGTTCGTCCCTGCTCGGTTGCCGAGCTTTCTCGACCGTTTGAATCTCCCCTTCGATGTCCTCAGTGTCACTACGCATTCCCAACTGAAACGTACCGCGATATGTTTTCGGCAAGGTATGCACGTGTTGCATCAAACGAGTGGCTTTTCCAACTGCCACGATCAGCACTCCGGTTGCAAGTGGGTCAAGTGTACCGGCATGCCCAACTTTATGCGGTTTAACCAGTCGTTGCACGACATTAACGACACTCCGCGAGGTCATTGCCGGTGGTTTATTGATCCCTAAAAACCCAAACATCGTAGTTTCCATACAGTTTATATTGCAGCCATTACTATCAAACACTGTTTCTTGCCGCTTTTTGAAGTAAGATTTTCACCAAACACGCAAAACAGAAGCCATAATGTACCAGAGGACTTTATATACTGCGCTATATTGATGCAGCAAAACTCCTTTTATTTTACGTACCACGCAATCTATCACACGCCTACTTCCACTAAACAAACCATTATGTCCACGGATTCTTCAAATCCCCAGCAGCAACAAAGTGCCCAATTCCCGCAGTCACGGATGCGTCGACTGCGGTACAATCCAGCGGTACGCCAATTGTGTCAGCACACACGACTGCACGCCGGCTCGTTAATTCTGCCTTTGTTCGTACGCAGCGGCACTGCGATTCGAGATGAAATTTCCTCAATGCCAGGCCAGTTTCAATTGTCGCTAGATCAATTAGCAGCTGAAGCACAAGTAGTACAAAATTTAGGGATCGGCGGAGTCATACTTTTTGGGATTCCAGATAGTAAAGATCCCGAGGGAACGGCAGCCCTGCATGACAATGGAATTGTCCAACAGGCTATCACGGCCATCAAAGACGTTACACCGGATTTGCTGGTGATGACCGACATTTGCATGTGCGAGTATACCGACCACGGGCACTGTGGAATCTTACACGACAAAACGGGAATTATGGACGTCGACAATGACGCTACATTGTCACTGCTGGGCAAACAAGCTGTATCCCATGCTCAGCAAGGTGCGGACATCATTGCTCCAAGCGGCATGATGGATGGCATGGTCCAAGCAATTCGTGCCGCCTTAGACCAAGCTGGTTTTCAACACCTACCGATCATGAGCTACTCAGCAAAATACAATAGTGCCTATTACGGGCCGTTTCGAGATGCGGCTGAAAGTGCTCCGCAGTTTGGCGACCGTCGAAGTTATCAAATGGACCCGAGTGCCTTAGCCGACCAAGCGATACGCGAAGTACAACTGGACCTCCAAGAAGGCGCTGATATGGTCATGGTCAAACCGGCATTGGCATATTTAGACATTATTGGCCGAGTGCGACAAGCTTTTCCTGGCGTGCCACTAGCGGCCTACAATGTGTCGGGCGAGTATAGCATGGTCAAAGCGGCAGCAGCGAATGGCTGGATCGACGAAACTGCAGTCGTCGACGAAACACTGTTAGCGATGCACCGAGCTGGGGCTGACATCCTCTTAACATACTGGGCCAAAGATGTAGCTCAGCGACTTCAATAAAACTCGTATTTACGAATCAATCAAATCAAACAGAATCAAGCACAACGAACCAACACCATGAATCACAGTCAAAGCGAAGCGATTTTTCAAAAGGCACAAACATTGATGCCCGGCGGCGTCAACAGTCCGGCCCGAGCATTTGGTGCTGTTGGCGGAACACCACTCATCATGGACCGTGGCGAAGGAGCATACCTGTTTGACGTCGATGGTAACCAACTCATCGATTACATCGGTTCGTGGGGGCCGATGATCCTCGGACATCAACATCCAAAAGTCAAAGCAGCAGTTCATGCGGCGGTCGACAAAGGAACTAGTTTCGGTGCGCCTACTTGTGGTGAAAACGAACTAGCACAATTGATCATTGACGCTGTGTCGTCCATTGAGAAAGTGCGCTTAGTAAACTCTGGTACCGAGGCGACGATGAGCGCTATTCGACTTGCCCGCGGGTATACTCAGCGTGATATCATCATCAAGTTTTCAGGTAACTATCACGGCCACGTTGACAGTTTGTTGGTCGCCGCCGGTAGTGCCGCTGCAACACTAGCAGTCCCCGATTCACCAGGAGTGACTGCAGGGACCAGTCAAGACACGCTGATATTAGCATATAACGACGCTGCGGGATTGGAACACGCGTTTGCAGAACACGGCACAAATATCGCGGGGGTCATTTTTGAACCGGTCGTGGGTAACATGGGGTGCGTCATCCCGCATGGCGAATTTTTAGCTGCCTTGCGCAAGTGTACTCAAGACGCTGGAGCACTATTGATCTGCGATGAAGTGATGACTGGGTTCCGCGTGGGCTATGGTGGCGCTCAAACGTTGCTGGATATTTCGCCGGACATCACGACCCTCGGGAAAATCGTCGGCGGCGGTCTGCCGATCGGAGCTTATGGTGGTCGAGCGGACATCATGAACCATATTTTGCCCGCCGGTAAGGTATTTCAAGCTGGTACACTCAGCGGCAACCCGATTGCCTGTGCCGCCGGAATTGCGACGCTCACCGAACTACGTGACAACTCACCCTATGCAGTGCTAGAAGAACTTGGCGAACAACTTGCAACAGGCCTGCAGACGCTAGCCGAGGCAGCCGGCAAACGCTGCTGCGTACAACGAGTCGGCAGTATGTTGACCCTGTTCTTTCATGCCGGTCCGGTGACTTGTTGGGCGGACGCCGCGGAATGTAACACGGAACAATTCGGGAAGTACTTTTGGGGCATGATCGAAAAAGGTGTCTACCTACCCTGTAGTCAGTACGAAGCGATGTTTATCTCAACCGCTCATACGGCAACTGACATTCAAAACACCATCGACGCAGCCGCGCAAGTCCTCGAAGCAATCTAAACTGTTTCCCATTCGTACTAACTAGTGCCAATTTGTGTTAATGCGTGGAACGTTTTTCCTCAGCAGCACTTTTACGATAATAGATCGGATTGAGTTCAAACGGGGTACCGGCAGGTTCTAAATTCGCGGCAAGTCGCGCAACCGTTGCCGCGAGAGGTATCCATTGAGTGGTCGGGGCTGTCTGAATGTCACGAGTAAACTGAGGTTCCAGTTTTTTTAGCACTGGACCCGTAACAACAACATTATCTTCGATCTCCTGCTGCCATTGTAGGTCATCTTCAATCGTGACATCACCGCACGCTACAGCGACACCATCACGCACGTCAAACCGCTGGCGAAACACTTCATTGCGTTGAGCGTCCATCACGGATTCCACGGCGCCCGTGTGGTCAACTTGACTCGCCAACACCGCTAACGTATTGACTCCAATCACATCGGTACCCAGTGCATAAGCTAGAGTTTTTGCCGTGGTTACGCCAACTCGCAGTCCAGTAAACGACCCCGGACCAACCGTGACCGCAATGCGGTCGAGATCCGTCGCTTGCCACTGGGCTTGTTGCAATGCGGATTGAATTCCTGGAGCCAATAGACTAGCCGAACGAGCTTCGTCGCTGAGTGTAAATTCGACAACCACTTCGCAATTGTCCAAGAGGGCAACGGTAGCCCGTCGCTCGGTGGTTTCAAGACCTAGTATTTTCAAACTGCTATCCAATATCGATGTGTTGTCGTGGCATTGTCTAGTTGACGTGGTTGCTCGCCTGTATCAATTCTTTGGTTGTCTATAAGCCGTAAGACTCGAATAATTAATCTACATATCCGCTGAGGGATTGATTCATTCAGAAAAAACAATTCTATTAATAGTTACAAATTGTAACCTGCAGACATTAAACGGTCATTGTGAAAACAGCATTAATCAGCGACATCCACGGAAACTTAGAAGCACTGCAAACGGTGCTGGCGGATATCCGTGAACAACAAGTTCCGCGCATATTTTGCCTCGGTGATATCGTCGGCTATGGGCCCAATCCTCGCGAATGCCTCGATGAGGTGATACGTTCGTGTGATTTTACGATCCTCGGCAACCATGATGAAGCGACTCTGTTTGACCCTGATGGCTTCAACCCAGTCGCTCTACAAGCGGTATATTGGACGCGTGATCAGCTAGAGCAAGCCGGAAGCAATGCTACGCAAGCCAATAAACGATGGGATTTCTTAGGTGAATTACCTCGGCAACATAGTGAAGACAACCTGTTGTTTGTCCACGGCAGCGCCCGCGAGCCAACCAATGAGTATGTGTTTCCCGAAGACGTCTATAAACGCCCGAAACTCGAAGCGATTTTCAATCGTGTTACCCAATACTGCTTCCAAGGGCATACTCACATCCCTGGCGTTTTCACGCATGACTTTGATTTCATTACTCCTGACGAATGTGACTACGAATTTCAACTTGGCTCTGAAAAAGCGTTGGTCAATGTCGGTAGTGTTGGACAACCTCGCGATGAAGACCCGCGTAGTTGTTATACCATCTTTGATTCAGAAACGAATCAGCTACAATTCCGACGGCTTAGCTATGCTTACGACGAAACGGCGCGTAAGATATATAGCATTGAACAATTACATGATTCTCTCGGCGATCGCTTGAAAGCCGGCAGATAACAGGCCCCTAAATAGCGACAGGATTCTGGGCATTGAAACGAGCGTTAGTCAGCGACATTCACGGTAATCTGGATGCACTAATATGCGTCCTCGCGGACATCCAAGACCAAGGTATTGAAACTATCTTTTGTCTGGGTGATGTCATCGGCTATGGACCCGATCCACAGGCCTGCATCGACGCTGTCATGAATTTCGATCTTTGCATTTTGGGTAACCACGACCAAGCTGCCCTGTTCGACCCCGAAGGATTCAGCAGTACAGCTGAACGCGCGATCTTTTGGACACGACAACAACTCGAATGTACGGATACCAATAACGCCGACCAGAAACGACGCTGGCAGTTCCTTGCTGAACTTCCTCGTACCAAGCAAGTCGGAGATTATCTGTTTGTGCACGGCAGTGCTCGCAGTCCACTCAACGAATACGTGTTTCCCGAAGATATCTATAATCGCCGCAAGCTGGAAAAGATTTTCTCGCTCATCCCGCAATACTGTTTCCAAGGGCACACGCACATTCCGGGAATTTTCACTGAGGATTTCCGCTTTCTGAGCCCCGCAGAAGTCAATTTCAAGTATCAACTTACCGATGAAAAATCGATGGTTAATGTCGGTAGCATAGGACAACCACGCGACGGTGACTGTCGCAGCTGCTATGTCATACTCGACGATGCAGACAATAGCATTGAATTTCGTCGTATCAAATATGATGTCTCTCTGACATCCCAAAAAATCTATGATATCAGTGACCTCGACAAGTTCCTTGGGGACCGTTTACACGACGGAAAATAAACCGCTCGACTTGATTACGCCTTTGCAGACTGGCCATGGTGCGTCAGAATGGCTGTTTACCTAATACTCGACTACCCAAGGATACACTGGTGGATAAGAATCAACTCCTCCGTTTTTTGCTGATCATGGCAATGATGATGCTGGGCATGCAAATTGTCATGCGATTTTTTGACATCGGACCTGACGATCCGGCGGCTCAGAAACAGGAACTAGAGCAACAAGCGGCAGCCGCAGCGGAGTTGGAAAAAGCAGCAGCAGCGCCAATCATCGGTGCTAAGCAAGACGAGCAGATTATCGCCATTGGTTCTTATGACCCTGCTGCCGCTGAAAAGTATATCGCCTACTTTTCAAATCGTGGTGCTGCCCTCGAACGCCTCGAACTCGTCGAACGCAGCGGCAAAGACAGCGACGATCTAAAATATGGGGTCATTGAATTTAAACACGGCTATTTGGGATATCTAGCAGCCATTGACAACGGTAACCCACCGGGAGCGAAAATCCGAGTTGTTGCCGATGGCACGCCAGCTGCGTTAGCTGCTACGAAGTCAGGGATTACTGGATTACAAATCGGTGACATCATCACCCGTCTCAACGGCCACGAGATTACCAAGGCCGAGGACTTGCACAACATACTGCTGCAAGAGACAAAGCCAGCAGAGGAAATTGATATCGAGGTGGTGCGTGACGACAACCTTGAGGCCAAACTGACATTTACAACCACGCTTGGTCAACGTCCTTTGGAGATTATCGATCCTGATCCTGACACAATACCTTTTCGCGCAGCGCCCTATTCGTTTTTGACATCGCTCGTCCAAATCAATAACACAACCGCTGCGCTCGCACAAAGCGAACTCGATAACGTCACCTCCATGCGTCACAGCATTTGGGATATGAAGATCGACAAGGACGCCAACTATATCGAATTCACGCTCGTTGTGACGTTGCCGCAACAAGAAACAGTCGCAACGGACACCGAAAGTGAACCGAGCGGTGATAATCAAGATGGCAGCACGACTGCTGAATTAAAGATCACCAAACGATTTACATTAGCAGACCCGACAAGTGCGCTGCCTTATCACCTAGAGCTTGACCTCGCGTTTACGAATCTCTCGAGCGAACGTCAAAGCATCGTGTTCCGGCAAGATGGCGCCAACAACATCATCAATGAAACATGGTGGACCTCTACGTCCAAAAAACGAGACATCAAATGGAAAATCAACGGTGACGAAGACGATTTTCGAGGTACTGACATCGTCGCATTCGCTCAAGACAACGTTGACTCGCCATTTGAATCGCTGCTCAACCCTTCCGAACCGGGAGACCAAACCTATCAATACATTGTTTCCGATTCACAATTCTTTGCGGTCGGCTTTAGCACTCCCCTGTCTGCTGATAACGATCCCGCCGAACCGGCAAAATCGATGGTTCTCAAAGAAGCTCGTAGTTTTCCCGCAGAAACCAATCTGGCCATATTGGCAACGAATGAAAAAGCAGTGGAGCTTCCCAATACTTCATTTTTTGTGCAAAGCAAGCACATCATCTTGGAACCCAATGCTCGGCACTCTCAATATTTTCAAGTATTCGCCGGTCCAAAAAATGACGACGTCCTTGCTAACTATGGGATGGGCGGACTTATCGAATATGGTTGGTTTCGGTCCATCGCGTTGTTACTAGGCGGCATACTTAGCTTTTTCTACGGCATATTCGGCAACTACGGAATCGCCATTATCTTACTAACGGTCATGGTTCGAGCGTGTTTGCATCCTTTAAGTCGAAAGCAAGTTCGCGGGGCCCAAATGATGGGATTCCTGAAGCCACAAATGAAACGAATTGGCGACAAATACAAAGATGACGCTCAAAAGAAATCACTCAAGACACAAGAGCTCTTTGGCAAATACGGTTACAACCCGTTAAGCGGCTGCTTGCCCGTATTCTTCCAAATGCCCATCTTTTTTGGGCTCTATCGCACTATCATGGTCAACACGGAACTACGAGGCGAACCACTGCTGGACGGGCTAAATTGGTGTACCAACCTTGCTGGTCCAGACATGCTCGTTTACTGGGGCGAACAATCCGCAATCTTCATTAACCGTGGTGGTTTCCTAGGACCTTACCTCAATTTGCTACCAATGATCACCGTTGCGTTATTTATGTTGCAACAGAAAATATACGCTCCGCCAACAACAGACGACACTCAGCAGATGGCACAAAAAATGATGAAATTCATGATGCTGTTTATGGGCATCATGTTTTTTCGAGTTGCCAGCGGGCTTTGTATCTACTTTATCGCATCCAGTACTTGGGGCCTGCTAGAACGCAAGTTGCTGCCAAAAGTCCCTGACCCTGATGCTTATTTAGAAGCCTTAGCTGAAAAACAGAAGAACAAGAAAAAGAAACCTGGCTTCATGCATCGCATGGCTCAGATGGCCGAGCAACAGAAACGCCAACAAGCCAAAGGTGGCGACAATGACCGCCGTAAACAACTTGATAGCCTCAAAGGCAACCGACGTCGTCGACGATAATCGACTGAGGCTGGGAATACCGTAAGCTTGGTGATATTGAGACATGTTTTCTACCGAGGATACCATTGTTGCAATCGCCTCTGCTGCAGGCTCAGCACAGCGGGGGATCATTCGTTTAAGCGGCCCTGCAGTGCAGCGTGCCCTAGGACGTGTCATTGCAGATATTGACTCAATCGTCGCCTCCGCGTCTTCAGCGACGGTTTATCGAGTTGCCACACGCAACCTAGATGGATTCCCCAGTGTCCCTGCGGATCTCTACTATTGGCCGGATGAGCGAAGCTATACGCAACAGTGCTCTGCAGAACTTCATCTGCCCGGAGCGGCTCCACTGTTGCAATTTGTCCTTAATACTATTTGCTTGGACAATCAACCATCCGCGACTGTTACAGTACCGGACAGGTGCATTCGAGTAGCACAACCTGGCGAGTTCACATTGCGAGCGTTTCTAGCGGGGCGGATTGACCTGACGCAAGCCGAAGCGGTATTGGGAGTGATCGATGCGCAGGATAAAAAAGAACTTGACCTTGCGCTTTCGCAGCTCGCCGGAGGACTAAACTCTCGCTTTGAAACTCTACGGCAACAACTCCTGACAATGCTGGCCCATCTAGAAGCGGGACTTGATTTTGCGGAAGAAGAAATCGAGTTCATTGCACGTGACGAAATTAAAATCCAAGTTAGCAATGTGCATCAGGAATTACTCGCGATCGCATTACAACTAGAGCAACGACTCGTTAGTGGCATGGAATATCGCATTGTCCTCCGCGGTGAAGCGAATGCAGGAAAGAGCACTTTGTTTAATGCACTAGCACGACAACCATTGGCTATTGTCTCTGATATCGCTGGGACAACTCGTGATTATGTCTCACAGTCGCTCCAGTTAAACGGCCTGCCCTGCTTGTTAATCGATACGGCGGGTATCGAGTCGGCTGATGCCAGCGAAAACGCGATCGCACAACGGGCCAGCGAAATGACCCGCGAACAACAACAGTATGCTCATCTTGAAATTTTGTGCATTGATGGAGCCAGACAGCGGTCGCAGTGGGAAACGCAACAGTTACAAACGACACCACCGCATGCACGGATTGTTGTACAAACCAAAGGCGATTGCGCTAATTTCGATTCGGCTGAGGCTGCTGATGTCACTACCTCTGTCAACTCAGGACATGTGGAGGGACTCACAGCATTAGAGACACTCATTGGCGTACGCTTACAACGCCAATCGGGCGAACCAATCATCCTGCAACAAACGGCCTCACGATGCCAGGAAAGCTTGTTACACGCAACGACTAGCATTGAACGAGCGCTGGGGTTGTGTAATACGGACCAAGGCGACGAATTGCTAGCAGCGGAATTGCGCGAAGTTCTACAACACCTCGGCTTAATCGTCGGCACAGTCTACAACGATGATATCCTCGAGGAAATCTTCAGTACCTTCTGCATTGGCAAATAGTCGGTGTCGGATGTATTGTCCAATAATGGCGATGGGCTGGCCGTTCTGCACCCGCGGGCGACGATCCTCCTGCGGCGGAGACTGCCGCTACATTTGAATATCAAAAAAAAACGACTGTAATGCTCTCACATCACAGTCGGTTTGTTAAATTCAATTTGCCGTTTGGAGGCCTTTTAGATCTTAATAAAGATCGTAATCGCCGCCATGCCCACCATCGTAATCCTTAGGCTTCTCAGCAACCAATGCGTCACTTGTCAGTAAGAGAGTTGCTACGCTAGCGGCATTCGCCAATGCGGCACAAGTCACTTTAGTTGGATCAATTACGCCAGCTTTGACTAGGTCTTCGAACTTATCTGTCAGAGCGTTATAGCCGAAGTTTCCGGATTCACTGAGGATGCGTTCACAGATAATTCCACCATCTTTCCCAGCATTGGCAACGATGGTATTCAGTGGAGAACGTACCGCTCGGACAACGATATCGTAGCCGATTTTTTCATCGTCGGTTAACGAAGCAGCCGGTTTCACTTTAGAAGATGCTCGCAATACGGCAACGCCACCGCCAGGTAAGATACCTTCTGAAACAGCTGCTCGTGTAGCATGTAAAGCGTCTTCAACTCGAGCTTTACGTTCTTTCATTTCCGTTTCCGTAGCAGCACCAACGTTGACTTTAGCAACGCCACCGGAAAGCTTCGCTAGACGTTCTTCGAGTTTTTCGCGATCGTAGTCACTCGTTGAATTATCAATTTCACGACGCAACTGATCGATGCGTGCTTTGATATCACTGCTCTTACCGCTACCTTCGATAAGCGTTGTGTTGTCTTTGTCAACAATCACTTGTTTCGCTCGACCGAGGTCCGTTAGTTTCAGTGATTCTAGTTTGATACCTAGAGTTTCAAAGATTGCAGTACCACCGGTGAGGATAGCGATATCTTCCATCATCGCTTTACGACGATCGCCATAGCCTGGGGCTTTCACAGCAACACATTGGAAGGAACCACGCAAGCGGTTGATAACCAAGGTAGCCAACGCTTCGCCTTCGACGTCTTCTGCGACGATCAACAACGGTTTACCCTGTTGGGCCACTTGTTCAAGTAGCGGCACGAGGTCTTTGATATTTGTAATTTTCTTTTCAAATACCAACACATAGGCATCTTCCAGAACCGCTTCCATGGTGTTGGAATCGGTTACGAAGTAGGGAGACAAGTAACCGCGATCGAACTGCATACCTTCAACCCATTCAACATCGGTTGTCAGGCTCTTGCCTTCATCAACGGTAATCACACCATCTTTACCAACTTTAGCCATAGCGTCAGCGAGCAAATCACCGATTTCACGATCATTGTTAGCAGCGATGGAAGCGACATTTGCCATTTCATCGCGGTTTTTGATTTTGATGGACATCTTGTGTAAATTTTCAATGATGTCTTCGACAGCTTGTTCAATACCAGCCTTCATTTGAATTGGATTGACGCCAGCCACAACCGCTTTAAGGCCTTCGGTGAAGATGGCTTCAGCCAAAACCGTTGCTGTTGTTGTACCATCACCCGCGACATCACTTGTTTTACTGGCAACTTCGCGAACCATGCGAGCTCCCATATTTTCAAAGACATCTTCGAGGTCGATTTCTTTGGCGACTGTCACGCCGTCCTTGGTTACAGTCGGCGAACCAAAGCTCTTTTGCAGAATGACATTACGTCCCTTTGGACCGAGCGTAACTTTTACCGCTCGTGTTAATTTGGATACACCGCGGCGAATCGCTTCTCGTGCTTCTTGATCAAAGGCAATTATTTTGGCCATGAGATTTACTTTCCCTTGAATATCGTTTAATTGCTTGGTTCGTTTTCCAACTGTGCTGTCAGTGCACCAAGCGTTAGGTTTATGTATTGTTTTACATACTCAGCTAATCTGAATATGAACTAGATTTACTCGATTACTGCTAAAACGTCACTTTCACGCATCAGCAAATATTCTTCATCATCAATATTGATGGCTTCCCCACCATAGCTACTGAAAATAACGCGGGCCCCAACGGTCAATTGCAAGGCAACGCGACTGCCGTCGGGCATGATGATCCCGTCTCCGACACTCATAACGGTTCCACGTGCAGGGGCATCTTTAGCACTGTCCGGTAGTACTATGCCACCAGTAGTTACTTCTTCGGATTCATCGCGTTGTACAACAACTCGATCCCCTAATGGCTGAAGCTTTATCTTTGATTTGACCATCTTGTTGCGTTCCTTAAGGTGTAATCAATCCCAGGCCTTTCGACCACATTGTCCGTTTTGAGGTGATCGTCGTGCCACTATTCTTGTGTATATTCGTCAAAACGGTTTAAACAAGTTCTCGCTGCGTGATATCTCCGGTGCTCTTCATCCATGACCCGCTACTGATGGGATCTTGGACACGGTTAAAGCCTGTAATGGAAATGTCTCTTTTGTGTTTTAACGCGTTTTGATCTAATTTTATATTCGGTAAATGCAAGTTACGTGCCAAAAACAAGAAACTTTCCTGCTGGTTTAGTTGCAACGAACTACATACCTATAAACGATTAAAGATAAGCCAAAAAACCATAGCTATCTACGGGGTAAACCCAAGTTTTCCCGATTTCATAGCACGGTTGTGTACTGCCAAAATGTCACAAAACAACAAAGCCCTCGCGGTAACCTGCCATTTTCTACATTCCGTACGCACCTGCTGACAATTACTCATAAAAGTGAATTGAATATTCTAAGTACTTTTATCACGATGCATAGCAATGCATACTAGTAATGCAGTTACAATACTCAAATTCATACCCCACCATTTCATCCAACTTAAATACACTCAATTCAACAGGCGAACCCAATGCCCATTCCGGTAAGTTGTCAGTGTGGCTACCAAGTCGACGCTCCCGATCAATACGCAGGCAAGCAAGTATCCTGCCCTGCCTGCCAAAATCCGCTACAAGTTCCCCTGCCCCAGCAGGCGCCGATCGACGCCATGCTTGATGAAATGCTGAGCGATGCTGGCATTACTGCCGTAACCCCCGGAGGCTATCGCTGCCCAAATTGCACGGCAAATATCCCTGGCGGTGCGATCATCTGTCTTGAATGTGGCTACAACGTCGAATCTAGCCAAATGATGGGCGAGGATGACCAAAGTGAAATAAAACATTTTGGAGCGGCGGTCTATACCAACCGGTCATACGGGCACGAACAACTCGATACCGCTGCGGAATTGATGGAAGTAGAACTTCTAGAAAAAGACGCCGAAGGGCCGACTCCCTATTGGGTCTGGCTATTCATTTTCTTTAACGTCATTTCCTTCGGCATGGGCTTGGCCGTCTTTTCGCTGACCTATTTTTCACTTATAGACTCAGCAACAAAACCAGCGACCATCCAAATTGCGTCCTACCAAGGCAAGGAATTTAGTTCTCTGGCCGAGGATGCACCGCGTGACAAATATTTCCTAGTCGTGACTGAAGCTGAAATTACTTCAGGTCCGCAAAAGGCGCAACCGTCGGATGACGAAATGGGCATGGATTTCTCTTCAAAGATGGCTCCCGGTACGTATTGCAAAGTATTTAAAACTCAAAACGGCTTCTCGCAAATCGAACCGTTGCCGGGACAAAATTCTACGCAACGTGGCTGGGTACCAACCATGGCCGTACTGCCAGTCTCACCAGCTCAAATCGACTTGCTGATCCTAAATAGCGATATGAATTTATCGTCAGCTGAGAGGCCAGTTACCGACAATGCTGACTTTGCTTTCTACACTGGACTAGCAACCTATTGCACCGTGCAATTTTGGCTGGGAATCATCTACTATATTGTTGCCCATGTTTCAATCGCTTTGCAGGCTATCAAAGACGAAATTATGCACGCCGTACTCGCATCCATCCTGCCGATTTACAACGTCGGCTGGTGTTTTATGCGTTGGAAATATGTCGGTGGCAATGGCATCATGGCGCTGCTCGGAATCATCATGATCATCGGCGGTATCGTCATCCAACTAGTCGTGCCCGATCTGCTACCAACGGTCGCCGGCAGGAAAGACTAGGCGGGGCCGTGGCAACGGGCGGAATGGGGGTATCGCATAGCGACGGCAATTGTGTTCGTCAAATCAACCGTTTTTCGTTAACAGACCGCCACGGGCTTACCCCTTACGGAAAAATTCCTTGGCCGAAGCCATTGTCGCTTTCCAATGGTGGCTCGGCGGCTTCTTGCGGGCTGCCCTGATGTGGCCCCTGCACTGGCTCCGGTTCATCCGCCGTGACCCTATCTTGTCGCTGATAAGAGCCACTGGTTTTTTGGTCCCGATCCTCCAATTCCGCGAGATACTGTTGAATCACTTTTTCTTGGATCATCTCACGACATTCCGCATTAATCGGATGCGCTATGTCGGCATATAGTTTCCCCCGCGAATCCTCATTGTGGCCCCCAGCGTACTGTTGTTGCTGCTCTCCGCATTGATTGCAATAAGCCGCACGAGAATGGTTTTTGCAGTGACAACGAGGACAATGCACAGTCATTTTGCGACTTGGCATAGCCACGAAAGGACCACTGGAACCTTCAATTATTTTCAAATCACGAACCACAAAACAATCGTCAAACGTAACACTACAAAACGCTTGCAGACGGTCATCTGAATTTTCCATCAATTTAACTCGGACTTCAGTTATTTCCACGATGCTGAAACTCCTGCTGCCTTTGCGGGCCAGCAAATCTTGGGTTCTGAACGTTTTCTCACAACATAAAACTAGCGGACAATAAATTATTTTCAGTAAGGTTATTTTTCATTAGGGGCTCAATCCGACACAGGGTTGCTCAAGTGGGAATGAATCTTGTTCGGAATTGATATTCAAGGATCGATGTACTAGCGTCCGAGTATGAAATACTGCCGCGTGTCCACGGTGGGATAACTTCTCGGCGATGTTTCTTGCTTGCCGAGCGTGACGACATATCAAATAAAACGTACTGCCACTACCGGTCATTTGGACACCCGGAAGTCCCAGGGCCAGCAACTCAGCTTGTAACTGTTGTAGCTCTGGCTGCAATCGCAAAGCTGAATCAACTAGCCGGTTATACAACCACTTGCCAATTTCCGGTGCACGACCGCTGGCACAAGCACCTAAAATATTATCCGCGGCAACCCGATCATCAACGCTGCCACCTTGATGCGTCGCATACTCTGCGAATACTTCAGCCGTAGCTAGGCCTACACGAGGCTTGATTAACACAACGTCCAACGTTGCCGGAATATTCAGTGGCGTCAGCAACTCCCCGCGGCCTCTACAGCGTGCTGCGGATCCAGACAAGAAAAACGGTACGTCGCTGCCAATTTGCAGTGCTAACTCAGACAATTCTACGGTACTTAGCCCCGCCTGCCAGAGATAATTCGCTGCGACCAAAGCGGCGGCGGCGTCACTCGAACCCCCACCCAAACCTGCAGCCGCCGGAATACGTTTGAACAAACAAATATCGAGCCCGGACGTTGTTGAAGCACTGTCCGTCTCGATTCGCTGCCGGAGCAATTTTACTGCCCGAGTCACCAGATTATCGGGGGCTGCGGGCAATGCGATTTTGTTGCCGACTGCACAACGAGTCGATAACGCAATCTCATCGTCGCGCCGTAACTTGAATGTCAACGTGTCATACAACGCAATGGGAACCATCAACATATCGAGTTCATGAAAACCATCAGACCGTTTGTCCGTGATCTCCAGAAAGAGATTAAGCTTGGCAGGCGCCAACACTTCTAGTTCATTGTTTTGTCGTCTAAAAAGCATAACTCCCCAAACTCGATCAACCACATCACCGGAAACAATAAATAGAAGTCTCCCGGCAATGAAACCATCGGCACATTGTTGGAAAGAATTGGATGACTTATAGAAAAGAAGAAAAGTGTGTGTCTCGTCTCGCCGTCAAACAAATTATTTCCCGCGAGCCTGCGATCAACTTGAGATAGCAATGACATGACTTATTTGAAATAAATCATCTCACCGATTGTCCAGCTAGCCGACCGTAACCTATCCTAGATTGTACAGTTCTAGCATCGCACGTCAAAATAATTCTCGGTATCTTAGTGTTTCTCTGCGTCTATTTCGCTCGGCGATGCACAAAAACAGAAGAAACTTACAACGCTAATAGCGAACTTGATTGGTAAAAACCGACAATAACTGCATGCAACAACAACCATCTACTGACGATCAAGTCCCACAACACCGACCCCTGCAGACCATTCTCAAAGGATTTCTAATGGGCAATGCGGATGTTGTGCCTGGTGTCTCAGGCGGCACAGTCGCTCTGCTACTGGGAATTTACGACCATCTGATCCACAGTATCGGTAGGTTTGACTCACAGTTTTGCAGACTCCTAGTCAAAAGAAACTGGCGCCAAGCGGCTGAGCATGTCCACTTGCGATTTATTCTGTCGTTACTGTTAGGGATTTTCGGTGGGATTCTTTGTATGGGAACACTTTCGCATTGGCTACTAGAACATCAACAATCGCGACAATTCACGCTTGCTGCATTCTCAGGCATGGTCTTGGCCTCGTGCTTCGTCATTGGTAATCAAATCCAAATACGTAACCGTCGTGATTCGCTACAGGCAATGCTCTTGGGTCTAATTGGTATTGCATTTACAGTCTTAGCAGGCTCGGCCTTTAAGCACGCCCCCTCTCAAGTAACAGATCCCACGTATTTCCAGTTATTCTATTTTGCCGCCATTGCGATTTGTGCGATGATTCTTCCTGGTATCAGTGGTGCCTTGATTTTGATGATCCTCGGCGTTTATGAACACCTTGTCGCCTTGCCCGAGAAATTGATAAAAGGGATTGATCTGGGCGAAACCACCAAGCAACTCATCATTTTTGCCTGTGGAGCGGCCTGCGGGCTGATCGTCTTTAGCCGAGTGCTACGATTTCTGCTTACGAAATATCGCCACGGCACACTCAGCCTACTCGTCGGCATCATGCTCGGATCCTTAAGCGTCGTGTGGCCCTTCCAAGATATCAACAAGCAACCGTTACCCATCGCCTTAGATGTCCACTCAGCCTTGCTAATAATCACCATCGCGTTTTCTACGAGCCTCGTCCTGTGGCTCGTCAAACTCTCTAATTCGGCACCCACGCAGGATTGAATCGCTGTGCGTGTCCTGATCGCCAAGCACTGCGCATAAAAAAACGAGCGTGGCATGAACCTCACTCGTTACGTGTATTGCTGCACGGTTTTCACTCGATCAGTCTAAACGTGACTTCATCGAACGGCGTTCGGCGCGAATGCGAGCTCGACGCTTGATGTCACTCGGCTTTTCATAGTACTTGCGACGACGCATCTCTTTTTTAAGACCACTACGCATCACCAATTTACCAAAGCGACGCACAGCTTCCTGAATCGTCTCGCGATCTCTAACGATAACCTTTACCACAGCGTTAAATCCCCTAACCTTACAATGTATGTTTTCTGTTTCATCTCTCTATTTAGCTTGCATAATTACTCAAGCTCAAACTACGAATTCTATACCGAGATTCGCCATGTTGACCAGACCCAGTAAGCGTTTTTCGCTAACTTAATTATCGGCAGCTAGACTCGCACACACCAAGAATTTGTCACTACGAGCGAAAACATGCTTATTTGCATAGGCTGGATGAGCCCAACAGACTCCTTCACGACGTCGTAACTGATCTAAAGTCGGTTCAATCAATTTCGCGCGGCTAATTTCTACCATCCCTTTTTCACTTAAGCGACTGATAATCAACTCCCCCCGCTCATTGAACATCCAGACCCGCTTACCATTTTTTACAAAGTGAATAGTACTCCATCTAGCACGAGGCGTAGCCGTTTGATTTTCCCAGATCCGCGCCCCTGTCTTTTTATCGAGACAACGCAATTCACCGTAACTATCCACTCCGTAAATATAGTCACCGAGAATAATCGGCGTACTGATAATCGAATGGATGCCCGCCGTGTTCTTTTCATCCGATCCCGTTTGTCGCCACACCAATTCTGCCTTGAGTGCATCCTGTTTCAAATCAAGTAGCAAACAGCCATCATAAAACGAAGTGACAAACAATTGGTTATTTGAAAATACCGGTGTGGCCACTCCGATAGGCATCCGCGACGGCGGAAAGGGATGTCGCCAATGTAATTCGCCGGACCTTGGATTCAAACCCGAAATGGAATCCCCCGTCCAGACAACGACAACTTCCTCACCCGCTTGCTCAATCAGGATTGGGGAAGCATAACAAGCTCGTTCCTGCAAAGCGGTCCATTTTTGTTTTCCAGTCTTCACGTCAAATCCAACGACACACGCTGTCTTACCGCCAAGTTGGACAATCACGGTATCGGCAACAACCAACGGAGACCCGGCAATGCCCCAAATCGGCATGACAATGTCATATTCAGCGTTGAGGTCATGCTGCCACAACACGTCACCTGTCTTTGCATCTAAGCAGTGAAAGTGCCCCATGGCACCCAATGCAAAAGCGCGGTTTTCGACAATTGCAATTGCCGCACGCGGACCTGCCGTATATCCAATTTCATATTCGCATAAATACGTATGCTGCCATAGTTTTTTACCGTCTTCTTCAGCAAAGCACCAAATTCGTTCAGTCTGCTTTTGATCTCGTGGATCAACCGTTCGATCGGAAACATAGACGCGTCCGTTGGCGACTGTCGGAGCACTGTAGCCGGAGCCAATTTCGACTTTCCATTTAAGCGGTATTTGATCTGCTGAGAATTTGTCGATGATTCCCGTTTCCTGCCAGACACCATCACGACTGGGCCCACGCCATTGGGGCCAATCATCTGCGTGCGCCGTTTCACCGTAATGAAAACCGAGCACCCCCAACGTCAACACAATTTGCACCAATTTTTTCATCATCGCCTCCTCATGCGTAAATTAACGTCCAGCGTAGTATCAAGCAGCTTCCCGCCGCGGTATCAGATCCTCACCAGCGACAGCAACAAAGATCAAATTGTGTTCGTTGGCGAACTGCAACACAGCGGGCTCGTCAATAATTATCGTGTGCTCCGCTTCAACAGCCAAACAACGACCTCCCGCTCCCACAATCGATTCTAACGTACCAATACCGACGGTAGGGACATCAAATCGAGAATCCTGCTGCGGCTTGGCTACTTTGACAACCGTAAATCCACCTTGAGGGCACAATTCGCCCGCTCGCGCAATACAACAATCTGTTCCCTCAATCGCTTCAACTGCCAGCACAGCGCGGTCCTTGACAACCACGGTTTGACCAACATCAAGCCCGCCCATGCACTTAGCCAGCTCCCAGCCGAAATCGATATCCCGTTGTTGCGAGGCCGTAATTGTGCTCTCTGTTAAATTCCCTGGTTTCACGAGTAACTCCGGTGCAAAATAAGTTGCCGGCACAACGGTCAAACCATGCCGCTGGAACATCGCAACAAAGGCTAATAAAAACGCATCGTCTCGAGTATCACTGTTGCGAGCAACAAAGTGATTATAAAACATTTTCAAAGTGGTCAGATCGGGGATCAATCTCAGCCAGGCAAACTTACGAAACAAAATCAACTTTTGAATTTTTCCAGCCATCATGATATGCTTCACATTATGCCGCTTGAAAAATCGTATCCCCTTGCCACCGCGGGCGGGATTTACGGTCGTGTAAGCATCACAAAGTTCGGCTAACTCAGCATCCGCATGCTCGCGGATCCCGACACAGATGACACGGTACCCTAGGAGTTTCAATTTGCGAGCGAGGACTAACGGGTAGTCACCCCAGCCAGCGATCAAACCGACGCAGTCCACTGCGGGGGGGTCATCCGTGGTAAGTGGTGGAACAGAACTCATGAGCAACGGTGTTCCTTATGCGGCGTCCTGTTGTGAGGAAGAATCATCCTCGTCGGCGGCCATCTCAGCAGTTAGCTCATCGAGCTGGCGTTGGAGCTTTTTGACTTGCTTCAAGAGTTTTGGCAACCGCTGCACACTCGCTATCTCAATCATCCCTTGGCGAAACGGCACACTTGGCGTACCCACGTAAACTTGATTTGGCTCGAGTTGCCCCATCACACCCGCTTGAGCTGCTAATTGAACATTGTCGGGGATGTCGAGATGATCTTTGATACCAACTTGGCCTCCCATGACTACAAAACCTCCTGTCGTTGCAGC
>DTSG01000278.1 GCA_012965455.1 Planctomycetaceae bacterium
GCGTGCTGCCAGCGCCGGGGTTTGCCGGCGAAGATTTTCGCTTTCGTTTGATGGGCGACGAGGGAATTATTGATGCCTCGCCTTTTGGCAAGATACGCGTCGGTAAAAACGGTACATGGGAAGAGGTTTTCGAGCAACCCGCCGTACCGCTGTCTGATCCAGATCTAGCGTTCGTTTCCGATGCGAGGATGCAGGCCTATCGGGATCAATTGCAAGCCTTTGTAGATAGAATTCAAGGTCAATCGACGCTGTGTGGAACAGCCGAGGATGGGCGACAAGCGGTTGTCACGATTGAGGCAATGTTGCAGGCCTCTGCTACTGGTCAGGTAGTGAATGTTTAAGGATGAAGTCGACGATGGGCGTCGAATCCGTTAAACCGTGTGGGTGATGTCCGATGCCAGGTTTCCCAATCAGTGTGATGTCACCTCCTAGTTCTCTATATCGCTTGGCAATCACTCCTGTATTCTCTTTCCAAGGAACGACAATGTCTGCGTCACCGTAGACATGTAACAATGGCACGCCGGCTTTGGCGAGTGGACCAAGCGTGTCGACGGGGTTTAGTTTGTAGTCGATTGCTTCTTGTTCCGTTTTGAAACCGAATACGCGTTGAGCCCGCGCCCATTCACTGGCAGACCCTTTGCCGCTCCCCTTGCCGCCAGGCCAGCTTTTGAGATCCAACGCGGGAGCGTCGCCATAAATGCAAGCAACTCGAGTGGGATTTGCCGTCGCCCAGTTGTAGCAGTAAAAGCCTCCACGACTGAGTCCCACCAAGGCGGGCTTAGCAGAAAATTCGTATTCCGCAGTTAGTACCTGATAGAATGCGTCCCAGTGTTTGACGGCTTGGGGACTACCAAACAAATTCGGCACGCGCATGTAAACGATATGGAATCCCTGTTTTAGTAAAGCGATGTCCGGAGCGGGTTTGTGGCCGAAAAACTCGCCATGCCAGACCCACGGTTTCCCTGTGGCTGCTTTAGCGGGACACACAACCAAGACTGGTTGTCCGTCGACGACAAAGTCATATTTCTGAAAACCATGCCAATCGGATAGTTTACCGGGGAATTCAGCGGCGAAGCTAGTTGTCACTAGTGATAACAACACAGTCAGAACAGCAACGACTTTTGTAACTCTCATATACCCTTACTCGCCAAGTAGCTTGGCTAATGATTTCTCGATGGACTCGGCCCAGATGGTATATCCTTTGGGACTGAGATGTAACAGGTCTGGCATTATTTCCCGTTCAAGTATGCCGTCGTCGGTCAAGAAATGCTCTGCGATATCAAGGTAATGCACGTGTTTTGAATCTGCAAGTTTCTTAAAGATCGCGTTAGCGCCTTGGTTTACTTTACGTCGAGCATCGTCGTTGTTAGTGCCTCGCGGGAATACGGCGAGCAACAGGATTTTAGTGTTGGGTGACTTTTTGCGAATTTGTTCGACGATGACCTTAACGCCGTCCGCGATCTCTGCTGGACTGTTACTACCGGAGTTGTTTGTGCCGATCATGATCACAGCGGCTTTTGGCGTGATGTCTTTCAGGTTACCGTTGTCCAGTCGCCAGATGACGTGTTGAGTACGATCGCCACCGATGCCAAGGTTTACGGCATTACGTTTTCCGTAGTATTTTGCCCACACGTCTTTGCCCTTACCCTCCCATCCTTGGGTAATCGAATCGCCAATAAAGACGAGATCTACCTTGCCTTGCGCAACACGTTTATTGAAACTTTCGTGTCGAGTCATCCAGCCACCGCTGCGAGGCACCGGCTTGATAGCAGAATGTGGTTCTGCCCCTGTGATGGTCGTGAAGGCAATGAGTAGCAGAGGAATGCAAAAGAGGCGAATGGTTTTCATGGTTTGGTCCGAATAGTAAAAGGGGTTGAATGTCTATCTGTTATTGTGATTTATATGCCGCGCGAATTGTAGGGGTCGTCCCTGTACCGACCCGCTCAAAAATCCTAAGCGTTGATTTTGCCAGGGAAGCAGAACGACCCGTAGTCGACCATCACGCAGATTTGCGAGTGAAGACCCAATCGGTATCGTTCGACTCGGACGGATTAAACTTATAGCCATCTTTGTCGAATTGCTTTATTTGTTCGGGGTCGGTTAAGCGATTACGGATTATGTAAGAGGTCATTTGGCCACGCGCGACTTTCGCGAAAAATGAAATCATCTTGAATGCGCCTTCGCGTTCTTCCTTAAAGGCTGGTGTGATGATCTGGGCGTTGAGTTCTTTCTTGTTGATCGCTTTGAAGTATTCGTGGGACGCTAAGTTGATGAGCGTATCCGAGTTTGTGTCAGCAAGATCTGAGTTGAGTAAATCAGTTAGCGTTGAACCCCAAAACAAATACAGGTTCTTTTCCTTTTCGATCGAAACACGGGTCCCCATTTCCAAACGATAGGCTTGCATCAAATCGAGCGGACGTAATATTCCATACAATCCAGAGAGGATGCGTAATACATCTTGTGACGCAATAAAGTCGTCTGGGCTCCACTCCGCTGCATCCATTCCAGCGTAGGCTTGGCCCTGAAATGCGAGTACCGCCTGTTTGGCATTGGCCTTGGTGAAAGGCGTTTCCCACGACTGAAATCTGTCATAGGTCAAGTCCGCGATCTTGTCGCTCACACTCATTAGCCCCGCAATTTCATCTGCATTAAAACGTTGCATATCGTTGATAATGCGCTGTGAGTGTTCCAGTAGGCGCGGAGTTGTGAATTCGCAGGTAAGTGACTGCGGTTCATAATTGAGTGTTTTTGCAGGTGATAGAGTGATCAGCATAATTCTTGCCGTAGTTGGGGGGCTATCGAAGGTTTCTAATTGGCTTGGTATCCTTTATGCAATATAATCCACAGTTAAGCGTATAACTATTAGTCCCCATACGTTTTTTTGAGCTAGGAACCCTCAATTCGATGCGAAATATGATTACATCTTTGTTGATGACTGTTCTGTGCTGCCTACCCTTACACGCTGCTGAAACGGAAATTAATCTGTCCGGAAAGTGGCACGGAACACTATCTGTCGGCGGGGCCAAGCTACGGATTGGTTTAGAAATTGTACACGACGGAAATGTGCTCAGTGGAAACATGTATAGTTTCGACCAGGGAAGTGGGCCGATTGCGTTGGAAGAAGTGAAGTATGACGGTGAGCTTTTTTCTTTTCAAATAACGCCCCTCAAGATAAGTTATACGGCCGAGATTAATGATTCCGG
>DTSG01000279.1:0-1237 GCA_012965455.1 Planctomycetaceae bacterium
CGCGGCCACCATGCCCCGTCTCATAAAAAAGGCAAATGCGACGCTGAGTGAAACGGTGGCCTTACTGATCGATAGTTGGTCTAGGATGACCCCGCGACAAAAGGCTTGGCTGAGCACCTGGTTGCAGCCGGGAATGGGGAACTGGGAATAGATTGTTAGTGGTGATGTTGTTGAGTGAACCCACGAAGATGCGACGCAGTAGCCCCTCATATCTACCTCCCTACATTTGTTATTGATCTCCCGCTGGGGTAATATGAACGCTTGCCATTTTCTAACCCCACTTTTCGTTTGAACCGCTGGCCGGTCGGAGGGTAGGATGCGGGTAGGATAAGAGATATGCACACCACCAAGGAGATATGCGATGAGTGACGAGAATGCTGACGCGAACGAATCAAAGAACTCGCTTTCACTACAGGCGCTTGCCGTTTCCGTATCCGCGCTTTTAGATTCTGGAACCCAAAGCGCTGGAAGTCGCTAGTCGTAATCGTGTTCACCTGCATCCTCACGTACTCTTAAAGGCACTTGATATGAAAAACGTATTACTGATCCTTTTTATCACCCTGGCTTGCTCGACCGCTTACGCGCAGCGTGCTTCAAGAGCCGACCTGCCCAAAGGTAAGGTTTATACCTACAAAACGACGGACGGCGTCGCCCGTGAGATGGAAATCTATTTCCCGAAGGGACACGATGCTTCAAAGAAAGCTGTCCCCGGTATCATCTTGTTTCACGGGGGCGGTTGGGGTGGGGGGAGTCGCGAGGCGTTCAGCTATCAGTGCGATTATTTTGCGAGCCGGGGCATGGTGGCCGCGACGGTCACCTACCGCTTGAGGACAAAGGACGACAAGATCGCCTTGGAGGAGGGGCAATCGACTAAGCGGATGTGTATCCCCGATGTCAAAAGCGCGATCCGTTGGTTCAAGCAGCACGCCAGCGAACTGGGGTTGGATCCGGATCGCATCGTAGCGGGCGGGGGTTCGGCGGGGGGGCATATCAGTTTGTTGGGAACCACCAACCCTGGGTTGAACGATCCTTCCGACCCGCAAGGATTCGACACCTCAGTGGCTGCGTATGTCTTGTTCAACCCCGCGCTTTCAAAGTTTGATGCGAATGACCCGGATGTGGATTTTTTGCGGCATCTGAAAGCGGACTTTGGGCCCGCTATCGTCTTTTTTGGTAGTGAGGATAAGTGGCTGAAGAACGGCTGGGCTCCCGTGATTGAAAAAATGAAGACATTCGG
>DTSG01000279.1:1247-11392 GCA_012965455.1 Planctomycetaceae bacterium
GATATTATCAACAGTTGCGTATTAGCGAATAAAGCAAAGTGGGGGAGAGTTTCTACTTGGCCTTGAGGAATACAAATTGCCAAAGGTCAAACTCACGCGTTCTTCAACAAGCAGCCGTGGAAGGACGTGACACTGATTGCCGCAGATCGGTTCCTAAACAAGCTCGGCTACCTCGAAGGTGAACCGACACTGTCGATGCCTAAAACAGGTGCGAAGCTGGTCGGAAAGCCCTAGTGTTTGTGGATCCTTTTTGTTTGTTTGTGAATCGAACGCCTGCCTTGAGGCGCGGCTTTTAGGACGTCGCCTCCAAGGCTTTGTCCGATGGCTATTCTTGTCCTGCTCGATGTCGATATGCGCTCAATTCCTTAAGCAAACGACCGACCACTTCCGGATGTTCCGCGTTGATATTCTTCCGCTCTCCAACATCCTTCGACAAGTCAAACAGCAGCGGTGGATTGTGTTTCTTACTCTGTTCCTGTTTTCGTGTATCAGGACTTGAGGAGCGTTCTTTGGTGCTGAGATGAATTTTGTAGTTCCCCGAGCGGAATGCCACTGCGCCGCTCGAGTAGAACCAATCTTTGCGCGGACCGACTTCGCCGCGAAGCAGCACCCCGGACATATCTTTCGAGATGTATCCGCGTTGGCTTGTCGGTTCGGCGCCGCCCGCCAGGCTCGCAAAAGTTGCATAGAGGTCCAGGTTTGCGGCCATGTCTTCAATAACTCCAGGTTTGACGCGGCCGGGCCAGTAAAAGATCCCCGGTACCCGGTAACCGCCCTCCCATGAGGTGCCCTTTTCGCCGCGTAGCGGGGCCGCCGTGCCGCCATGCGGACCAAACATAGTCCACGGACCATTGTCGCTGGTGAATATCACTAGGGTGTCTTTTTCGATATCCAGTTTTTCTAAGGTTCTCATGACCTGGCCTACCGACCAATCGATCTCCTCCACAACGTCCCCATAGCGTCCCCCTTTGCTCCGCCCCTGGAAGTCTTTTGAGGCAAAGATGGGGGCGTGCGGCATGTTGTGGGCGAGATACAAAAAGAAGCGTCGATCTTTGTTCTCCGTTATCCACTTTACGGCTTCTTCCGTATAGCGCTTGGTCAAGAGCTCTTGGTCCGCCGGCAACTCCACGACCTCGCGACCGCGAATCAGTGGGACCTGGAAGGTGAATTTGTCGCAGGCGTCAAAAAGGGACCGGGTCTGTTTCTTACCCTCTGGCGCCGGCACGTCGTTGCTGCCTGGCGTGCCGTAATGGGAATCGAATCCGCATTCCAGCGGATGCATCGGACTCTTCGTAAAGTCCTTTGGATAGCCCGCGAGGTGCCATTTTCCGAGGATAGCAGTCGTATAGCCCTGTCTCTTCAAAATGGCTGGCAGTAACTGGCTGCGGATGTCAGTCCAATTGACCTTGCCCATGAGTGCCGGGTGGCGACCCGTCATGAGCCCTCTGCGGCTAGGCACGCATGTGGCTCCCGAGGAATAAAAACTCGTCCAACGTTGTCCTGCGGCAGCCAGGCGGTCAATGTTGGGGGTCTTGTTTGTGGGATTCCCATAACATCCGAGATCGCCGTAGCCCATGTCATCCACGAAGATCAATATGATATTCGGTTTCGGGGCGGGGCGTGTTTCCTTGGCGACGCTAACGCTACCCAGTAGCCAGAGTGACGCTGTCGCAGCGCCAACCAGTCCTCTTATAATCGCTCTTCTTTTCATTTTTTATCCTGTCGTTTTCTCAATTCATCTATGTTATTCTTTTGAAGAAGAAACGCCATGCTCTTTTGGAACATCAAAGGTCTTTCGCGCTTGAGCAAGCTGCTGTTTCATGTCCGCGAGCGCGTTTTGATATTCGGGCAAATCAATCACATTGCGATACTCATGTGGATCATTCTTTAAATCGATCAACTCCCATCCTAGATCAGTACGTTGTTTTGTGTAGTAGTGGATCAGCTTGAAGCGATCGGTGCGAAGCGCGTAATGTAATGGTATATTATGCTTACCGGGAGGTTCGTAATAGTGATAATAGATTGATTGGCGCCAGTCATCAGGGTTCTTTCCTTCGAGAATCGGCCGAAGGCTTCGCCCCTGCATGTCATTCGGAATTTTTAGGCCAGCAAAATCGAGAATAGTTGGGGCGTAATCAATGTTCAATGAATAGAGATCCGTCACGCTTCCAGCCTTGATCACTTTGGGGAAACGAATGGCAAGCGGGATGCGCAAGGCTTCCTCATGCACCAGGCGTTTGTCATACATATTGTGGTCACCGACAAACATGCCATTGTCAGAGGTGTAGATCACAATGGTGTTTTGTGTGAGTCCTTGCTCATCGAGAAAATCAAGAAAGCGTCCGACATTCTGATCAACCGAAACCATGACGCGCTTGTAATCTTTGACATATTGCTGATAGAGCCACATCTCAAGAGCTTTACCATCTAGTCCTTCAGGCGGTGCTTCCTTGTGACGTTTGGCACCCCAGGTATGCCATCGTTCCTGTATTCCAGGAACCATGCGATTGGTCGTATCTTGGACCGGTTTTGCGCGAGCTGAACTGTCATCATCAAAACTAACCGGAGTAGGGACGGTTACCTCATCAAAGAGGTTTTCATGTTTGGGATCAGGGACAAACTCGGCATGAGGCGCCTTGTGATGGTAAAGTAGGCAGAATGGCTTTGTTTTATCGCGGCCCTTAAGCCAGTCCATCGCAAGATCCGTAATGATATCGGTGACATAGCCTTTGTGTTTCTTCTTTACGCCCTGTTCTATTAATTCGGGATCGATGTAATCCCCTTGCCCCGGTAGAATATTAGAATAATCAAAGCCCGTTGGGCTGCTGCGTAAATGCCACTTTCCGATAACAGCCGTTTGGTACCCTGCCTTTTGAAGCAGCTTGGGAAAGGTTTGCTGATCGCCGTTGAAAGGTTGCCTGTTACTTAGTTGCCCGTTTTTGTGGCTATACTTGCCTGTCAGTAGTGTTGCACGGGATGGGGCACAAAGCGCATTGGTATTGAAGCTATTTCGGAAGAGAATGCCTTCTTTGCCTATGCGATCAAGGTGAGGCGTCGAGGCACGCGAGTTGTCGTACGCTGACATCATCTGCACCGCGTGATCGTCCGTCATAATGTAGACGATATTTGGTTTTTCATTTCCCTCGGCAACAATGGATGCGGCGGCGAAGCCCCAACAATATATCAGCGCCATCGTCCCGACTCTGATTGCAAGGGCAGCTCTGAAAAGACCGTTTTGACGACGCTGGTTAGGTCGTTTCGTATTTGTCATAATAGATGCCTTTCTTTATCGATCAAAGCTCGCGAATAACTCGCCCCCTGCCCTGTCCTCCTACTACCTCTTGGGTTTTTAGCTTTCTTCCGCTTCTTTGAAGAAGGATCTTCCATACATTTTTTCATTTTTTCCAGAATATCATCAAATGTTCCAGGTCCTTGAGCGTTACCGCCTGGAACAAACTCACCGTAAGGGCGACCTTCAAACTTCAGAAGCTCTTCTTTGAGCATCGCGCGGAGTTCTTCTATTGTTCCGGCATACTTCGGGTTATCGACCAGGTTATTTGTCTCCGCGCGGTCTTTCTTAAGGTTGTAGAGCTGGTGATAGCTGAGCGCGTTCGGGTTATCCCTGCCACGTGAGATACCACCGCTCAAGCCGGTAAGGGTTTTCTCTATAGCTCTTTCATTTTTACGCATTTCCTCAACCTGATCGGTCGTAAAACGCAAGGTCATGTAACTCCACTCTTTGGTCTTGACCGCCCGTGAAGCTCCCATCTCGTTGAAAACATAATCGCGAACCGGGGCATTCCGGTCCTTAAACAACGGAGTCATACTCACTCCATCCATTTTATATCCCTCTGGCAACTCCACCCCTGCAAGATCAAACCATGTAGAAACAAAGTCAGTATTCTGGATAAGCTCTTCAGTCACGACGCCTTTTTCAATTCCAGCGGGCCAACTGATAATACACGGCACTTCTGTTCCATCTATCGTATAAAGAGAGCCCTTACGCTTCGAGCCGTGGTCGGCAACAAAACAGACCAGGGTATTGTCTGCGATTCCGAGCTCTTCCAGTTTATCGAGCAGCATGCCCAGTGAATCGTCCATCCACAAGTAACCAGCATTGTTGACAGGATCAAGGCCTGCTTCTTTCAGCCGCGTTATCACCGACTCGCGATCCATGATCCCGATCGGTTTTTCCAGAAAACCTTCAGCTGTAACCAACTCTTTTTCCGTTAAAGAATTGTACCACTCTTTATTTGGCCCGTGGAGCAGCGTTGTTCCGTAGTAAAGAAAGAACGGTTGATCTTTATGCTCTTCAACAAACTCAAGTGCGGCGCTGATGGTCCATTCCGGGTTGTGTCCTTTAAACGGGGCTTTCATGTTGTCCATATAAATATTTTTCGCCCAGGTGTAACCATATGATTTGAGCAGTTCGCGATCTTGCTTTTCACGCTCATATTTCTTCTGATTCAGTCCATCAGTGTAAGGGACATTTTTAGGGATGTTCAAATCCTGGTCCCCCACAGCATGACCGCCAGAAACATGAAATTTACCAACCATCCCGGTAGCGTAACCATGGTCAGCCAATACCTTGGCAACATTCATATTATCCGGCTCAAGCCCAACATTAAACGCCGGCAATGTCTGAGTGCCCTTCGGGCATTCCGCAAAAAGTTTATCCGAATAGGATGAACTGGCATAGCGCCCGGTCATACAGGTATAGCGAGAAGGGGTACAGACCGTACTGGTCATATGCGCGTTGTTGAATGTCAGTCCGTTTTTCGCCAGTCGATCAAGGCTGGGGGTAAGAACATTACCGCCGTACACACTGGTCTCGGCCTTGTCATAATCATCAACAATAAAAAAGATGATATTCGGTTTTTCCGCAGCCAGAGCATTCGCCACCAACGATGCTCCAATAATAATCCCTGACACTATAAATTTATTGATCATTTTTCTTTTTACCTTTGTTTCCCGTTTTTTTCTTTTTGGGATCTGCCGTTTGGAAGGAATCATTCAACTTTTCCATATCGGCCTTAAGCTGGGCGTGCATCTCCTCTACTTTTTGAAAATATTCAGGGTTGTTGGCGAGGTTATCCAACTCCCACGGATCATTTTTGATATTGTATAGCTCAAACTCAGGGTGCTTCACAACACGGTCGACTTTTGCTTGGGCATCAGGATCCGTCTTGGCTGTTTCCACCCATTCCCTCCATGCTTTGGCGAATAACTTAGCGCTATTGGAGTTCATGATAGTGGTCACATAGTAGTCATTCTCCTGCTCAGGGCTCCAAATAAGTTTATACTCTTTGTTGCGAATGGCTCTTTGCGTATAACCAGATTGATGAACCAGGTAAGCATGTTCGCGATGATCAGAGGTCTTTCCTTTTAACACCGGAAATAAACTTTTGCCGTCGGTCGCAGGAGCCTCTCCGCCTGCAATATCAACTAAAGTAGGAACAATATCACAATACATAGCAACCGCGTCTGTGACGGCTGGCTCAAGTTTCCCCGGCCAGCGCACGAGGCACAGTGCCTTGGTTCCGTAGTCATAGACCGACCATTTACCGTTCGGCAAAGCGGTTCCCTGTTCGCTTAAAAAGATGAACACCGTGTTTTCTGCCAGCTTCATGTCATCAAGTAGCTGCATAGTAGCACCAACCTGATGGTCCAAATCTTCAACTTCAGCCGCGTGTCTAGCCAGCGCCTCACGGGTAATCGGCGTATCCACCATATTAGGCGGGACTACAATCTTCTCCAAAGGAAAATTAGATGCGTCCCCAATCGTCCACGGGTGGTGTGCATGAACCGAAGCAACAACCATGCAAAATGGTTTATCCTCGGCCTGAGAGGTTTCTATAAACTGTTGCACCCCACTCATCTCCCAGTTGGGAGCATTATCATTAGCATTGCCTGTAAATCCGGGAACTTTCTGAAACATAGTTTTAGTATTAAAATGGGTCTTCCCCGTCAAACCGACCTTATAGCCTAGATCTCCAAGATAGTTGACTATGTTTTTATAATCTCCGGCAGGTTTATTACCATTACTATAAACACGACTGCTTGGGGGCAACAATCCAGTATAAAGCTCATGTCGCGTAGGAGCACAGATCGCCGCGGAGCAAGAGAAATTCGTAAAACGCACTCCTTGGGCAGCAAGCTTATCGATATTCGGAGTACGGGTATATAAGCCCGCATCAACGCAGCCGAAGCTTGACCAGCTGACATCGTCAGCCAGTACAATCACAAAGTTCGGTTTTTCTTCCGCTATTACTGGTACAGCAAAAAGTGCCGCCAGCACAGCACCGGCCAAAAGTCGTTTTGATTTTATCATTGCTCCGTTCCTTGATCCGGCCTGCTCAGCTGGTGAAGACTGGTCCTCGAGATCTTGTCATCTTCGCCGCTTGCGGCGAAGATGACAAGGGTTTGGCAGCGGATGTCTTCCTCCAGCTTCCAGAGAATCTGTTCCTGAAGATCCACCTTCTGTTGGTAGAAACGTGGCTCCGTCGCAATCGTCACCGAAGACGACTATGAAAAAGCGGCGCAAAATGCGGCGCAGCACATGCACGTAATGCCTCGTATCGACTCGCAACCCCAAAACAGTGACCCTACAAAAACAGGCATTTCCCGTCACAGACCGTCACAAGCTTTTTGTGCATAGGCCCAAGTGGGCGATGAGGGACTCTTGAACAAGAAACACCTATACAGTGGGTGATTTTCGCAACGGTAAACGTATACAGTATACGTTTTCAGAAACATTCGGCAAATCCTAGCAGCGAAAATTCTATGTCCCCCGCCGCCGGGCAAGGAAAATGGGGATCCAAAAGACTTGCAACCGCCGCCTGAGGAGGCGAAGATGGGGGCTGCTGATTTCCAATCGGGGATGAAATAGGATAGGCTAAAGGCTTGCAACACCGCAACCATTTCAAACGAACACATGTTACCAAGTAAAAAGAAGGGCAGAGATGGAAACTAAAGACATGGACACACCTGAGCAAGAATCCAATGTCGTTGCCGATGCACCGCCGGTCACGTCATCGAAAACGAAGAAGGTAATCTTGGTGGGATGCGGATTCTGCGTGCTGCTCTTCTTGGTTTGTGCAGGCATCGGACTGCCGATGGTTGCTAAGCTGAGACGGAATGTTCAGGAGTTTTCTGAAAACGTCAAAGCTGAAGATGACGCGAGGATGCAACGATTGGAAGAACAGTACGAAATGCCAGAGGCCGAAGAATCGGGGTCGATCGATGACGGGAATACATCGGTGAACGATGACAGGGAAACATTTGCGGAATTCATGGCTGAAACGTCTGACTTGGAAGGCAGCAGCGGCGACGAACAACCTGACGAAGCAGAACAACGGACTAAACCGGTTACTGCGGATCCCCCAGTCGTAGAACTGCCTAGCATCACCAACACGATCGGCATGAAGCTGAACAAGCTGCCCGCTGGTACCTTCACGATGGGTTCGCCTGAGACTGAAGAGGGCCACAATTATAATGAACACCAACACAAGGTTACGATCACCAAAGCGTTCTACATGCAAACCACGGAGGTTACTCAAGGACAATGGAAGGCGGTGATGGGCACAGAGCCGTGGAAGGGCAAAGAATCCGTCAAAGAAGGTGCTAACTATCCAGCGGTGTACGTAAGCTGGGATGATGCCGTTGCGTATTGTAAGAAACTGACCGAGAAAGAAGGCAAGACATACCGCTTACCCACCGAAGCGGAATGGGAGTATGCCTGCCGGGCAGGGACAGAAACAGCATGGGGCTTTGGCGATGATGAAGCCTCGCTTGGCGATTACGCTTGGCATAATAAAAACGCATCCGATATTGGTGAGCGGTATGCTCACCAAGTTGGACTAAAGAAACCCAACGCGTTTGGGCTATACGATATGCACGGCAATGTTTGGGAATGGTGCTACGATTACTTCGGAGAGGATTACTACAAGCAGTCTCTCGAAAAGGATCCAACGGGCGCGACGTCCGGCTCTTTCCATGTTTTGCGGGGTGGGTCGTGGTACTTCCTCACGCGTGACACTCGTTCCGCTTACCGCAATAGGAACGACGGTGGTGCCCGTAACAATCCCATCATCTTCGGTTTTCGGTTGGTTCGTGAGTTGGATTAGTTCCGTAGTCACCCACACACCCCTGCTCATGTGTTCGTAGTTCTATCCCCCACCACCGGGCCGCCGGGCAAGGAAGGCACACAAGAGATGATGCGCCGCATCTGAGCGAACGGGAAACGTGTATACGTTTTTATAAGTTGTATACGTTTTGTGTATACGTTTTTTGTATACGTGACGATAGAACTACCATACTTTTATTATGTTTTGTTAACGATTTAACATCGGTCAAAATCTAACATAATAGGACGACACGAGTATTTAAGCGTTAAATGCTCGCACCTACCGGCGGCGTTCTTCTCGTTCAATTGTAATGGGCGATGAGGGACTCGAGCGAATATGCGTTTGACCCGATAAATATAGAGTCTGAGACCGTTGCTGGGTGTCCGCGGGTGGCGCACGGGGTGGCGCCGATGCAACTTGGTGACGCGGTGAAGCTTTTGATTGAGCGATGGGACCAGTTGGATTCTGGCGAGCGATCGTCACTAGTTGAGTTTCTCCTAAGTGACTAGGACGCGATCACACCCCATGCCCAGCGTCGCGGAGGATCTGGGCGGCGGAGGCGGGGAGGGATATTAAAGCGATCGAACCACCTTTACGGTCCGTACCGAACGGTCCAAATTTAGGTCGTTTCTTTGCAAGACTTTGAGCTTTCTTATCCGACAAGCTTAAGGGGCCATGTGTAATGTGCAGTGCTCCTTTATATCTGCCAAATATTTCGGCGGCTTCGTTCGAAAGACTTTTAATTTTAAAGAACTGTATGAACGGCTGTTCTATCATCCGTTCACATAAAGCAATATGACCTTCACTTGCCTTAAAACTTTGTAAATTATAGAGAAATAGACACCCTAAAGCGGAAAATGGTTTCCGTGGCGGTGGAATATACTTATGTTTGGATAACCCCATGGCAGCCGCATCAGAAAGATTCCTTAGGCCTGAAAGATTAAGATGCCCCTTATACTTCCCTAGACTCTTTGCAGCAGCATCGGATAATTCAGAAAGGCCGGAAAGCGGTGCACCGTAACCGAGTACGAGTTCGCCTCCTTTATGCTTACTCAAGCTTTTTGCCCCAGCGTCGGAGAGTGTTTTTAGACGTCCCAGGTTAAGCCTGCCTTTATGTTTACTCAGACTCTCCGCCGCAGCGTCCTTGATCTCAGTGAATTCACTGAGATCAACCGAATTGTTATACGCTAAGAACTGCGCTGCGATCTCTTTCGTAAGTACTTTCTCGTCACTCATCTCAAATCCTTTCAATCACAATGAAACCATCACACCTCAACTTCCTCCCCATCCTGCCCTCTCACCAGCCAGCGGTTCAAATGGTACGCTCGTCATATTATTCTCCGGCATTTGGGTCGATGTACTCCTGTGTTGAATTAAGCTCCTGAATGCATGGCCACACCCACCTGTATGTTCTAGCACGCGAGTGTTTTTCTTCGTAACTGCGGTTAACTCTCGCTATTTCAACTCTAGTGCCGAACATTGCGTGAAGCATCGAAATCCCAATCATACCCCCGAGCTTTAGGTAATCGTTACGCTGTTTGACCTCTACGAAAAACCATTTGCTGCCATCATCTTTGTAAACAAAAAGGTCGGGATGTCCAGGCGCATTATTATGGGCACCGTCTGCGGTCAGCAACCGGTTGCTGAACTGCGTTGCCCACGCAATTCGATCTTTACCTACAATCCGTTCAATAATTCCCCATTCATCCATTTTATGAGTTTCGCCAGGCCTGACTAAAATTGAAGCGGCATTATTAATAACGGAGTAGCCTAACTCTTCATAATGACGTTGCATGACAAGTTCTGCATCTGGCTCCGTATCATCTACAACGTATATAGTTTCGGTAATTTGAAATTGCATAGAAGAATCCATCTAATTGTTGCGGTTGGTAAAAAAACAGACTCTGGTAGAAGTGTAAATGCGAGTGATTAACAACCTCTCCCGTCGTAATCTCCATCCTACCCTCTCACCGGCCAGCGGTTCAAATGAAAAATGGCGCCGCGGGGGTAGCAATATCA
>DTSG01000280.1:0-20765 GCA_012965455.1 Planctomycetaceae bacterium
AACTCAATGGAGACACTGATTTAGACCGTGCCCAGGAAATTGTAAAACGCGAATTGACTCTTGCTGAAATCGCTGGAAGTCGTACTGAACAACTCATACGCTTTCGTGCCAACGTTACTGAAGATTCAATGCAGGCTCTGCTGACCACGCTGATCACCGAAAAAATTGCAATCTCTCAGTTCCGTGAAGTGCAAACTGACTTAGAAGATGCATTCTTGACCGTCACCAAAGAAGATAGAGCCAAAATGGTGTGAGTTTGAACTCCAACACCTTCTGATTTTAATCCCAACAAGCCAGACTCTTAAACAACCATAAGAAAAATCGAATGTTCAACAACCCAATTATTCATCGCGAATTAATCGGAATGATGCGGTCAAAAAAAGCCGTAGCCATTCAGGTGATGTTGGTGATGATGTTCGCTTTGCTGCTGATCTTGCGGTGGCCAGCTGAAACTTATGCCGATCTCAGTGGTGTTAAATCCATGCAGGTCTTCAAGTTGTTTTCCTATGGGATCCTCACGGCCATGATCTTCTTAGTTCCCGTGTTCCCCGCTACTTCCATTATTCGTGAACGCATCCAAGGCACATTGGCACTATTATTGAATTCCCCGATGCGGCCCATCGATATTTACCTCGGCAAACTCACTGGTGTGATGATCTTTGTTTTTCAATTATTGATTCTTAGTATTCCCTCGTTGATTGCTTGTTACGTAATGGGTGGAATTTCAATGGGCGGGCAAATCCTCCCACTGTATGGAATTCTAATTCTCGCCGCACTACAGTATTCCACGATGGGTTTGATGATTAGCTGTATTACTAATTCAGTCGACGGCGCCCTTAAAATGACATACGGTATTGTGCTGCTGATGTCAGTGATTGTGCTTGGCCCACACCTGTTTTTGCAAGCCGAAACTGGCATACTAGCGGATTTGGCAAGTTGGATACGGTGTATATCGCCGATCCCCGCGGTGATGGATGTGATCGGCCACGGTGATGTTGGATCGCAAGGATTCGATAGTAACGTTGATTCTATTAGTCGCTATGTCATGTTGTCACTTTCATCGATGGTTGTGTTTGTGGCGATTCCATTGATCCGGCTTAATCAACGAATCTTGGATCGCTCGCGAAGTCAGGGAGCCTTGACACATCAAATGAGTGGTCTGACACAAACTCTCCGGATGGTGTTCTTTCTCGGGATGGATCCGAAAAAACGCGCTCCGAATATTCCTGGCTATATTAACCCGGTGCTGATTAAAGAGTTCCGTTGTCGAAGATTTGGTCGAGCACATTGGATCGTTCGGATGATGGTTGCCTGTTTGCTGTTGTCATTAGCATTGGTCTACGTCACAACGCAGTACACTCATCAGTGGGGCGTCGAAACGATTGGTGGCATCATGGTTGTGATGCAAGTTAGCCTAGTTGTGTTAATCACACCAAGCCTCGCTGCGGGATTGATCAGTTCTGAATTGGAATTTGATAGCTGGCGATTATTGCAGATGACACCACTCACATCTTTCCGAATTATTACGGGGAAAATTCTGAGCGTGGCAGTCACGATTGGCTTAATTGTTTTGGCATCATTGCCTGGCTATGTCGTACTGGCAGCCATTGATAACACTTTGACGACTCAGATTTGGCAAGTATGTGTTTGCTTGTTGATGACTTGCATCCTCGTTTTATCAGTCAGTGCATTGATCAGTAGCCTGTTTCGTGTGACTGCGACTGCAACGGTTGTTTCATTTTCAGTGATCACCATGATCTTTGCGGGTACGTTTTTGTTTTGGATGGGTAAAGGGGCACCGTTTAGTGTCGACGTTGTCGAAACAGCTTTACTTGTTAACCCGCTGGCAACTGCACTTACAATCATGAATATGCCTGGCTTCGACCCTGCTGAATTTACGCGACTTGCTCCGAGTGAAGTTTGGAGTAGTTCAACAGAGGACCTCTGGTCTGGATTCCGTGTACCCCTAGAAGCTATTGGACTCACACGAATCTCATTGGTCTTATCGTTTAATTGGATCATGACCGGTGCGATTTCAATGTTATGTTTGACGTTGTTGTTTTTCCGAGTCCGCTTGCTTACTAAACCGCAATAGCCGAGATGCTGTTGTTTTCACCTAAAACCTAACACTGTTGAAGTAATATAAAATGTTCCGCACTCTAAAATCACAATTGATCTTTGCTACGATTGGCATATTGTTTGTTTGCCAAACAGCAGTCGCTCAAATTGACGTCATTACCGACGATTGGCCCATGTTCTCGAATCCTCCGTTAATTGACGAGCAACTGGTGCAAGAGATATCGGCGCAGTTAATTCCGACTTGGGTCAAAGCCTTAGCAGCGGACGAGCAGGAACTCAAGTTAGTGGCAGCGAAGACGATTGGCAAAGCGGCGGAGATGGGAGTTGTCGGTCTCGACGTAACGATCACTCCGTTAATCGCATTGGTCACGGATGCAGATAATCGTGCTCTAGTACGGCACACGGCAGCTATGTCGCTTGTCCAGTTGAATGCGAAACAAGCAGGTGAGATTTTGCTGAAGTTGGTTAAAGCAGGTGATTTTGAATTGTCGGCAATCGTAGAGCCTGCTTTTGCTCAGTGGGAGACGGCAGGTGCTGTTGAAGTTTGGCGAACGAGGATTGTTGAATTCCAAAGTAAGGAACAAAAGTCAGCGTCATTATTCCGCTTGGCCATTACTGGGCTAGGGAAAATTGGTAACGACGCAGATCGTCAGTCGTTGGTAGCCTTTGCCAAAGATACGGATCAAAATGCTGTGTTGCGAATTGCGGCCGCTCATAGCGTCGCCGGAACACTTGCACAACCAGAATTGGAAATTGCTGAACAACTAGCTGCGACAAACAGAGTGGCTGATCATTTGATTGCTGCTTTGCTCGCGTCACCGACGCCAAGTGATCAGAATCGTGATCGCTGCTTAGCCGTGATTACGAAATTAGTGAACAGTAAACATGCAACGGTTCAGGTGATCGCATTTGAAGCTCTGGCAAAATGGAATCCGGCAGCGGTGCTTGGTTTTGGGCAGCAAGCAACGAATCATTTTCATTTCCAAGTTCGTGGCGCCTATGTGAATTCGTTAAACCAATTAATTGCTGCGGACCATGTTGATGAATTAGCAACGTTCTTAAATGACCCTCATCCACAGATACGCGTGCAGGTTCGAGAGTGGTTACTGACTGCTAGTAATACCGACGAATTGTTTCCAAGTGTTATCGGTGCGATGCAAGCTGCGATTGTTAGTGACCAATGGAGAATGCAAGAACAGGCGATGCATATCGCGGTTGCGTTAGATCAGAAACAGGTTGCCGTGGATATTGTCAAATTACTTACAAGTCAGCGGAACGAAGTAATCGCCACGTCAGGTTGGGCTTTGCGGCGATTGGCTGCAACGGATGCATTGGCTCCGATTTTGGAATATTGCACAAGTCTGAAAGTCGCTTTCGAAAGCGAAAAGCTCGACTACGACACGATGTTTGCCGTCAATGAACAGGTAGCACATTTGTTCCAGATGTTTGGACAAATGAAGTATGCGAAGTCAATGCCGTTGATGCATCGTTTTATTCGTAAGAACGCGTTAATCCGGTATCGTGTCCGCGCGTCTGCAATTTGGGCTGCCGGCCTTATCTATGAAGGCGATCTCCATGGTGACCCGCAGCTTGAAAAAGCTCTATTGGAGCGACTTAACGACGACGCGCCGATGCCGCCTGAGGATCATCTCGTGAAACGCATGGCGTGCATTAGCTTGGCGCGGATGGGATCTAATGGTGAGGAGACAATTAATTCGTTGTGGAAATATCATCGACGCACAAAACCCTTTGGAGCACTGCGGGATGGAACCGAGTACGCGTTGGGACAATTGATTGATGAGAAGTTCCCGACGCCCGACGCCCGATCCTACTCGGGTGGTCCTTGGTTACTAGAACCCTACGAGTTTAAGCCAGACAGTGAATGATGCACTGCGCTGTTACGGCTGGCGGAGTAAACTCCACGACTATTTTTTTATATAATAACGTGGACTGCGGGACGCTCCTCATTTCCGTTTTTTTAAACCATGGAGTGCCCCCCAGAATTTGATTTGCTGTTGAGTAGCAGATGTTTTACCATAGGGTAATACAAGGACAACAATTAAATCTCTTAAAGACGTTGGGGCAACATACGCGTATGTATCGTGTTTTGACAATGATTGGTTTACTCTGTTTGGTACACGTTGCTCAAGCAACGGAATCGGATGTAATCGATTTCTCGCGTGATATTCGACCAATACTAGCCGACACGTGTTATCAATGTCACGGTCCCGATGAGCATACGCGAGAAACGGATTTTCGTTTGGACTTGCAGGGTGACGTGTTTAAAGATCATGGTAGCGGGCCATTGGTCATTCCTGGTAAGCCGAGTGACAGTGTTCTGCTGCAGCGACTTCTATCGCCCGATGTTGAACAACGGATGCCGCCTGTGGACGCAGATAGGCAATTGTCGCCTGGCCAGATCGAATTAATTCGCAAGTGGATCCAACAAGGTGCCCCCTGGAAGCAACATTGGGCATTCGCGCCGATTAAAAAATCGCCGTTACCCATAGCTGACTCGTGGATTGAAAATGCTATCGATTCGTTCACGCTTTCCGCAATGCATGAGCACGGTTTGGCACCGTCCGCTAACGCGTCTAAAGAACGGCTGATCCGTCGCGTGACGCTGGATCTCACTGGCCTACCACCGACTCAGCCTCAGGTCGACGAGTTCTTAGCGGATTCAGCGCCGGATGCATACGTAAAACTTATCGACCGTTTGTTGCATGACTTGCGCTACGGCGAGCGACAAGCGTTGCATTGGCTTGATGTGGCACGTTATGCAGATACCAATGGCTACCAAACCGATGGCGAGCGTCATATGTGGCGGTGGCGAGACTGGGTGATCGATTCGTTTAACAAAGACCAGTCATTTTATGATTTCACCGTCGAGCAATTGGCTGGCGATTTGATTCCTGATGGTACCACAGAACAAAAATTGGCGACTGGGTTTAATCGTAATCACCGTTCAAATTCTGAAGGTGGAATTGTGTTTGAGGAATACCTTGTCGAATACGCTGTTGATCGAGTCGATACCACCGCGACGGTGTGGCTGGGATTAACCATGGGTTGCGCTCGTTGTCATGAACATAAGTACGATCCAATTACGCAAAAAGAGTTTTATCAAGTGATGGCGTTCTTCAATAACATTCCTGAGCGGGGGCGGGTTATTAAATATGGGAATTCATTCCCGATGCTCAAAGTGCCGACGCAATCGATGCAAGCCGAAATGGATCAGCATGCATCTAACGTCGCTAAGCTCTCTGACGAGATGACAAATAAACTTGTTGAAATCATAAAACGCATGCGGCAAATTGATGCGGGGCCTCACAGGTCCGCTGGACGCTTGCCTATCATTAATCAGGATCTGTTGATTCAATTTGACTGGGATAAAACAATCACTCCCCAGCAATTCCAAGTGGAAGGTCGTGCGGTAGACTACGACGTAATCAATACGGCTGAGGTTGATAAAGAATTGTTGCAAACCAAGATGATTGCCGGTGACAAACCACAATTTAAATCTGGTGTGTTTGGCGATGCGCTTGACTTAAATGAGACTTTCCAACTGGGCGGTGGTGCCTTGATTCAATTTCCTGGGCATCAAAAACTTACGTTGTCGACTTGGATCAGAGTTTCTGGGGTCCAGTCCGGCGCGATCATGAGCATGCTCAACCCAGATGATCAACGTCCCCAAGGTTTTAGTTGGAAATTGGTGGACAACTGCGTCGAAGTGAACTTTGGTCCACGCTGGCTAGACGACTCAGTTCGTATGAAAACCAAATTAGCACTGCAAGGGGACAAATGGCATCATATTGCGTTTACTTCCGACGGTACGCAAATGGCGCGGGGAATGGCGATCTATATCGATGGTGTTAAACAAGAAGTGGAAGTGCTGCTAGATATCTTTACAGGTACCTACAAAACAAAACCGACTTTGATATTTGGTGGTGAGGCAACGGATAACTTACTGCAGGCACAAATCGACAACACCGCCTTTTACGTGCGGGATTTGAGTCACCAGGAAATTGAAATATTGTCGGTTCGTGAGACGCCGGAGCAGTTGGCAACGCTGGCGAAGCTGACACCGCGGCAACAGGCTAAATTGTTGCATTATTATCTTGATCAAGTCGATGCGGGAGAAGGCGGTCAATTGTATCACGACTTGCAACTTGCTAGACATCGACAACGGCTACATCTAGCGACGGTTCCGACGTCGATGGTGATGCAAGAAAACAATCAACGACGGAAAACGTATTTGCTCAAACGAGGTCAATATGATGCTCCCGGAGAAGAAGTCTCAATGGGGATTCCTGTCGCATTGGCCGCGGGACAAAAACATGACATGCAATCACGGCTTGATTTGGCGAAGTGGATTGTCAGTGACAACAACCCGTTAACGGCCCGCGTGATTGTCAATCGATTTTGGGCGCAGTTCTTTGGCCGAGGTATTGTTGTTTCGCTGGAGAATTTAGGAGTCCAAGGCGATGCTCCGACACATCCAGAGTTGTTAGATTGGTTGGCCGCTGATTTTCGTGAAAACGATTGGAACGTTAAACGATTGCTGCGTTTGATTTTAACGAGTGCAACGTATCAACAGGATTCAGTGGTGACTCGCAAACATCTGGATGTAGACGTGGATAATGTTTGGCTGAGTCGGGCGCCGCGACTGCGTTTGCAGGCAGAGATGATTAGAGATCAAGCGCTGCAGGCCAGTGGTTTGTTGGTGCAGCGGATAGGTGGAACGAGTGCTCGTCCCTATCAACCTACTGGACTATGGAAAGAAATCGCCAGTCAAGTCTATGTGCAAGGCAGTGGCGTGGAATTATATCGACGTAGTATGTATACGTTTTGGAAACGTACGGTACCGCCGCCGACCATGGTGACTTTCGATGCGGCGTCACGTGAATATTGTGTGCTGCAGCGGTCACGCACGAATACTCCACTGCAAGCCCTCGCGTTGTTGAACGAAGTGGCGTTTGTGGAAGCCGCCAGAAATTTGGCCCAACAGATGTTGAAAATTAAGGCAGTCGATGATGCGGAACGATTACGGTGGGGTTGGCGGCAATTGACTGCGCGATATCCAAGCAAGTATGAATTGACGGTCTTGCAAAAAATGCTTGCAGCTAGTCGAAAACAATATAAAACCGATATTGAAAGTGCCGAAAAGCTAATAGCATTTGGTGAAAGTGTGGCATCCACTGAATTCCGCAGCGAAGAATTGGCTGCGTTTACTATTGTGGCGAACTTGATTTTGAATTTAGATGAAGTCATTAATCGGGAGTAGAAGAACGGATGTCTATGAGTAAATCCTTATTACAACAAGCGTCTCAGCGGCTTGATCCACAGGTCGAGCAGTCCGCGTGGCTGCATAATCGGCGTCATTTTTTGCAGGGTAGTGGAATTTCGATTGCCACGGTTGCCTTGAGTGCATTGTTGAGTCAAGGCAGATCAGCGAATCGGTGGATTGCCAGATGTTCCCCATTTTCCTCCCACTGCCAAACGCGTTATCTATTTGTGTCAGTCGGGAGCCCCGTCGCAAATTGACTTGTATGACTACAAGCCTAAATTGCAACAATGGGCAACACAAGATTTACCGGATAGTGTGCGGGATGGGCAACGTTTGACAGGTATGACGGCCGCTCAAGAACATTTCCCCATCGCACCTTCGGTTTTTGATTTCAATCAATATGGCGAATCTGGCGCTTGGATCAGTGAGTTGTTACCGCATACGGCAAGCATCGCAAATGATGTAACATTTGTGCGTTCCATGTTTACGGAGGCAATCAATCACGACCCAGCAATCACGTTGATGCAAACGGGGACTCAATTAGCTGGTCGACCAAGTTTCGGAGCATGGTTGTCCTATGGATTGGGAAGCGTTAGTGAGGATTTGCCGGCGTTTGTAGCGCTAACAAGCGGTGACACTGGGCAGCCACTGTATGATCGATTGTGGGGGGCTGGATTCTTACCGTCGCGTCACCAAGGTGTTAAGTTTCGTCGGACTGGGGATCCAGTATTATATTTATCTAATCCACCAGGGGTGACGCGTGGCGACCGCCGCAAACTGCTCGACTATTTAGCAATGTTGAATCACGCTCGAGCCAATGAGCTGGGCGATCCTGAAATAGTGACTCGGATTGCGCAATATGAGATGGCATTTCGGATGCAAGCCTCAGTGCCGGAGTTGACAGATTTTTCGGACGAGCCAGAACACGTGCTCAAACAGTATGGAGATACAGTTGCGACGCCTGGGTCCTATGCGTCTAATTGCTTGTTAGCTAGAAGATTGGCTGAACGAGGGGTTCGGTTTGTGCAGTTGTACCATCGAGGATGGGATCATCATACATTGTTGCCGAAGAGCATTCGTGAGCAGGCTGCAGCGACTGATCAACCTTCAGCTGCATTGATCAAAGATCTAAAACAACGTGGGATGCTAAAAGATACAATCGTGATCTGGGCAGGTGAATTTGGCCGTACTGTCTATAGTCAAGGGAGATTGACTAAAGAAGACTACGGGCGGGACCACCACCCACGCTGTTTTTCGATTTGGATGGCGGGTGGAGGGTTGGCTGCTGGCAAAGTGGTTGGGCGGACCGATGATTATAGCTATAACATCGAAGAAGACCCCATTCATATTCACGATTTCAATGCGACACTGTTGCATTGTCTTGGAATCAATCACACGCGATTGACGTTCAAATACCAAGGAAGACATCATCGTCTGACGGATATTGCGGGTAATGTTGTGCAACCATTACTGGGTTAAATCTGTTTTTGATGTGATGATGATAACGATGATATAGGCTTGACGGTTTACCTTCTATACTCAGTACTTGAGGAATTGCTAGTTTGAATACATATACGACAGAGATATTATTTCAATCGGATGACACCCGCCTGTTGTTTTTACCAGAGGGTCCGATGGCGCTCGAAGTTGACCGGTTCAGTTGGGTTGCCATTCAACATGCTGCCGACAGTGTGCTAGGATCACTAAATGTGTTTGATTGCGCGACCCTAACGAACAACAACTATGCGCTGTCCGGACGCCCCGGATTTGCTTTCCCGACAGATGATCCGCAGAAATTTATCGTTGGAGTGGATAAGCACATTGAACTGGTGGATATCACCAGCGGTGCTGTAACGGTGCTCACTGATGATATCGATGTTGGAGTGGAGAATACACTGATTAATGATGCGATCGCATTTGCTGAGGGGATTGTTTTTGGCTCCAAGGATCTCGAATTTGCGACAAACAAGGCGGGGCTCTATTTTTGGAAATTCTCGGATAGGAAACCGTGTCAATTGCGGGACGACCAATTGTGCTCAAACGGTAAAGTGATAACTCGTAGTGGCAAGAATTGGAGCTTGTTTGATATTGATACGCCGACGCAGCAAGTTGTTCGATATGAGCTTGATACCAACCAAGGGACGTTGAGCGAAGCTGAGGTTGTTTTAGATTTCACTGACGGAGAGATATTTCCTGATGGCATGGTCGCTACGCCTGATGGCAAAAGTTTGATCGTGGCGTTTTATAATCCAGCGGCCGCTCAATACGGTGTTGCCCGGCAGTTTTCGGTCGAAACGGGCGTGGTTCAAGCTGAATGGCAAACCGCAAAAGCGCCACGTGTTACCTGTCCTTTGTTGTTGGAAACAGCGGCCGGTGTGAAATTAGTGCTGACAACGGCGATCGAGGATATGTCAGCTGAAATGTACGCGCAGCATCCTAATTCTGGATCGCTGTTTGTTGGCGAAACAATTTTCGAAAACGTAGCGGACTTGGTCAATATCAAACTAGAACAACTGGGCATTGGTCTATAATGTTCGATACAGAATAAAAAAAATGCGAGAGTGCTTTTTCCGGTGGTGACGAGCGACGGCGTCTGTGTTACCTTGGGATGTGCACGAGAATCTCTGTTACATGCAACTCTAATAAAACGTGCAAGCCCCTAAATAAAGTAAAAGCGATACACAGCTTGGAGCGATTAATGGTTCAGCGACCTGAAGATGACGATTCATTTGTAGATGAACAATGGGAAGAAGTTGACGATGACGATCAAGAATCGGATGTCGATGACGATCAAGAATCGGATGACGATGACGACCATGATGATGACGATCAAGCATCGGATGATGATGACGATCATGATGATGACGATCAAGCATCGGATGATGATGACGATTTGGATTTAGATGATTCCGATGACTACGAAGATGTCGACGATTCAGATGCTTCAGACGACGATGATACTTCAGACGACGATGATACTTCAGACGACGATGATACTTCAGACGACGATGATACTTCAGACGACGATGATACTTCAGACGACGATGATGCGTCAGCCGACGATGATGCGTCAGCCGACGATGATGCGTCAGGCGACGATGATGCGTCAGGCGACGATGATGCTTCAGACGACAATGATGACGATGATGAATATGAATACGAATACGTTGAAGTTGATGAAGATGAAGAACTCGATGACGATGTGGAGTACGAGTACATTGAAGTTGAAGTAGATGATGACGATGACGATGATGAGTCACACGACGGTGACACGGACATAGACGACGAGGCCTCAGATGGTGAGGACGACGACGATGATGCTTCAGACGACGATGATGACGATAATGATAACGATGATGATCGATCCAGCAACAAGGGCCGTGGGCGGTCCCGTGGACGAGGGCGTCGAAATGACGATTCTCGTGGACGAGATTCGGATTTCGACGACGATCGATCAAGAGATGCCGATGAGGATGATGAGGATGATGAACAATCAGCCGACGAAGAAAATCCAGAAGAACCGGAAGAAGAACCGGAAGTCGATATGGGGCCGGATCATCCCGACGCAATTGCTGCTCTGCAGGATATTGGCGCGAGATTAATGATGAATCAATTTGATCGGGTCTTTCGGATTATCTTTTATGAACAACATAAAGATGATGCCTTGGATCAGATTCGGAATTTACCGAGTTTGAAAGAGGTTTGGATTATGCATACTAAGATTAAGGAAGATGCAGCAAAAGCGTTAGAAGAACGACTCGAAGGCGTGAAGATTTATCATAGCTAAGCCGCTTTTTTTAATTGAAATAAAGCCTAAAACCACCACAGAGCCCTGTTTTTAAAGCAGGGCTCTGTTTTTGCGACCTGTTTGGACTTGGTTTCGCATCTATGTAAGTAGCCAACGAAGTACTGAAGTTGGGCCCGCTTCTTTTTTAGTATTCTTTCACAACCATGAATTAATTCGAACCGTAGGCTTGTTTTACTTTTGGTGGCTGGCGGGTTCGTACGAAACCGAATTCTCGATGTCTTCTTGCTGTTGAATGCGAATATCATTCATGTTGGCACCGAACAGTCCAACACGAACGTTGTAGTTTCTTAATCGTTTGGTAATGAGAGAATTGACAACTAGCATTAAAATCAGATTTGCACCTGGAATTAACATGCCCGCAAAAGCCCCTGCACCGACCGCTAAATTCCAGCATTTGCTACAGAGCAGCGTGATACAAATGGTAACCAGCAACAGGCTAACTCCCGCAGCAATGATGATCCCCCAAAACCAATAGCCGTCTGTTTCAATCGGAAGCCGTAACAAGGTGCCGATGATTTGTACGTAAAACACGACAAACAAGATAATTGCGAACAACATGAATTGAACAATCATCAGGCATTTTTGATAGAGTGCGATTTGCCAGAGATTTTTAAGATCCCATGACCAGCGATCACCGGTATCAAGGTTTGCTGTCGGAGCTAGATAGGGATTCGTTTGCATTGCAGCTTTGCTTAACTGGATTGAGTGGAAGAGGTCAGTGCTACGGTTCTTAATACAAAAGAAATGCCTTACGTCTTTGCCGAAAAGCTTGTAGTCCATCATTATACGCTGACCGAATGTCTCGTACGGATGCCCCAGCCTTAATGGACTCGTACGTCTGTTGATGACTTAATAGACGATTTAAAGATTTTGTTTCCCATTGTTCTCTATACAGTGTCCGTAATGCAACGGCTAATTCCAAGCCGGTCGCTAAGGGGTCGAAGACATCTCGATCGGTGATCACTAAACTCAAGCCACCACAAACCTGACCGCTGAATTTACTGGATTCCGGTGTAAATTGAATTGGAACAAAGCGAATCCCGTTGAGTTTACGAGCATTCATCGCGTTGGCCAATTCTCGACCTTGAATATACGGGGCTCCAATTTGTTCAAACGGAGTGTCTGTACCGCGCCCCACGGATAGATTGGTGGTTTCGAGCAATCCAATTCCAGGATATAGCAATGCTTGATTCAGGTTCCGCATGTTTGGCGACGGATTCACCCACGGCAGCCCCGTGGCATCAAAGAAATTACTGCGATGCCATCCTGTTAGTTTGATAATCTGTAGGTCAAGTTTCAGGTTTAACTCGACGTTGAACATATTTGCGAGTTCCCCAGCGGTCATACCATGACGGACTGCAACGGGATGGAAGCCGACAAACGACTCGCTACCTTTATCAAGCACAGGACCTTGCACATGCGACCCGTTGATTGGGTTGGGTCGATCCAAAACCATGAAGTCGATATCGTGATCGGCAGCCGCTTGCATTGCATTACCCATCGTCGAAATGTATGTGTAAAACCGAGTCCCAATATCTTGGATGTCAAATACGAGCAAATCGATATCGGCTAGCATTTCAGCAGTAGGTTTGCGTGTCTTGCCGTATAAGCTGTAAATTTGCAAACCAGATTTAGTGTCTCGTGCATCTTTGATTTTGGCGACATCCAGCTTCCCTTCGAATCCATGCTCCGGACTAAAAAGTGCGACCAAGTCGACATTGGCCGCTGTGTTGAACAGCTCGACAATACTCACTCCGTCACGGTTAATCGCTGTGTGATTGGTGATCAAGCCAATACGTTTTCCTTGGAGTTGTTGATACTGATTGTGTTGCAGTACATCCAGTCCACTCAGAGTATCACCGACTTGCGTTGCTGGGCCTATTTCCTTATCTGTCGAGATCGCCGCTGTTGCAATTGTTGCAATTCGACCAGCCAGTCGGTTTACGGATCCCGATCCATCGGGGTGGACGCGGTTACTGAGGAATATAACGAACAGTTCTTGCCCTGGATCTACCCAAAACGTCGTTCCCGTAAATCCACCGTGTCCAAAAGCTTGATCGGTCAGCAAGTCTCCGCGGTTATATGAGTAACCAGTACGGATATCCCAACCGAGACCACGTAATCCGCTGGACACTTTATTAGGTTTCGTCATCAAGGCTACCGTTTCTGCTGCGAGTATTTGGTTATCTTGATAAGTGCCTTGGCCGAGTAGCATTTGCGCAAAGCGAGCGAGGTCGCTGCTGGTAGAAAACAAACCAGCGTGTCCGGCGATTCCATCCAGTCGATACGCTCGCGGGTCATGAACTTCGCCTCGCATCCAACGGCCCTCTCGTTGCTGGGTTGTCGCCGCCCGTTTTCGTAGAGCTGCCGGGGGGTTGTAACCCGTTTCCTGCATTCCCAACGGTTTAAACAAGAACTCTTGCGAGAATTGATGTACGTTCTTTCCTGAAACTCGCTCGACCAATTTCGCCAACACAATAAACCCCACGTCGGTGTACATAAATGTCGTACCGGGCTCGACGCGAGTCCCTAATGCGTAGATTCGTTCAAAGGCTTTGGCCACGCCGTCGTTATAGTCGCTTAACGCATTATCGGGCAACAAACCACCTTGATGAATCAACAGTTGCCGAACGGTAATTTCGTCTTTCCCGTTGGCAGCAAACTCTGGGATGTAATGAGCGACAGTCTGGTCGACATCGATTTTTCCAAGCTCGACTAATTTCATCACGCTTGTTGCCGTAGCAATTGGCTTGGTAATGGACGCCATGTCAAAGACGGTGTCGGTTGTCATAGCAATCGTTTCTGGTTGTACTTGCTTATTGCCATACGCTTTGTGAAATACAATTTTGCCTTGATGGCCGACCATGACAACGCAACCGGGCATCCATTCGCGGCGTAAGCCTTCCGCAACTGCAACGTCGATTTTGGACAAACGTGTCGCACTCATTCCCACCTCAGCAGGCGCTACTGTGGGAACAGCAGGGACTGCGGCTGACAGCGTTGCTGTGAGAAATAGGTTCAGTATTGCTGACAGTGTAACTAGGACAGGCAGCGGATGACGACTTACTGAATAGCGAGAGTTCATAGTTATGAATCCGGTTGACTGGAATTTGGTTTTGATGAGTTTGTCGATTTAATCAGATAGCTTGCGAGTAGGCCTGTTGTGAAGGTAATCATAGCACCGATAATCGCAAACCAAGGCCAAGCGACAGCGGTTGCGAATTTTACGTAGGTCAAACATACTACGCCCGACAGCAAGCCAATGAGAGCGTGGGGTTGAGTGACTCGCTTTGTGTAAACGCCCAGCCCGAAAATGCCTAAGAGAATTCCCGCCGCAAATCCAGCAATGGCTAAAGCATCTCCCACGACACTAAGTGAGACATAGCTAGCGGCAATGCCGAGACAAATCTGCAGTAATCCAAACGCGACCGTTGTCCAGCGGCTGACTTTTAGAAGCTGCTTATCAGTCGGTTTGGTGTTTTGAGCAGGTAAGTATAAATCATTTACGACTGCCGAAGCGGACGCGCTGAGTGAGCTCGACAGTGTAGACATAGCGGCTGAGAATACGGCGGCGAGTGTGATACCGATTAGTCCTATGGGCATTTGCTGAATGATGAACGTTGCAAATACCTCATCGGGTCGTTCAAAGGACTGTGCAGGAGTGAGTTGTGAATAGAACGCAGCCAAGCCAATGCCGAGAAATAGAAAAAGTGTGAACTGAGCGAAAATAACAAAGCCGCTGGCAATCACAGCGCGCTGCGCATCGCGAATCCCGCGACCGCTTAAATACCGCTGTACCATCATTTGGTCGGTTCCGTGTGTTCCTAGCGATAGTACTGTTCCACCAATCAAGCCAGCCCAAAAGGTAAAGGTTTGGGTGACGTCCCAACTAAAATCAAATATCTGTAACTTGTTGTTCGTCTGAGCAAAATCTGCCATCTCGCTCCAGCCGCCAGGTAATAACTGCACCATGATGATCCCAGCTGTAATGCCGCCGCCAATATAGACGACAAACTGAATGCAATCATTCCATACGACCGCTTTCATTCCACCAAAGAAGGTGTAGATAATAGTTGCGCTACCAATCATGGCGATCGAAGTGGCTAGATCGAAGCCGCAGACTTTCTCTAGTACAATGCCCGTTAAGAATAAACGTAGTCCATCGCCGAGGTTACGTGTCACTAAGAATACTACCGATGCAGTTTGCTTGGTTGCTCCCCCAAATCGCTTGTCGAGTATTTCATAAGCGCTGAATATTTGGCCTTTAAAAAACTGTGGAATCAAGATGTAGGCAACTAGGAAGCGGCCACATAGAAAGCCAATGACAAGCTGTAGGAATCGTAAATCCCCATCGACCGCATATGCAATTCCCGGGACACTGAGAAATGTAACGGTGCTCGTTTCTGTGGCAACGATCGAACCTAAAATAGCCCACCACGGTAGATTGCGGTCACCAAGTAAGTAGCTGGATACGTCTTTCTGGTCTCGTCCAATCCACAGCCCAAATAACACCACAGCGATGGTGTAGGCTGCGATGATGCCGAGATCGATATTTCCAATGGCGAGGTTCAAATTTGTTTATTACCGAAAACGTGAGAATGGAGCAGTGCTGGTTTACGACCGTAATCCTACTATACTTGTATGTACGACGTTTACCGTAAGTCGATGATATGTTTGCCATTTTGGATGGTTCATGACCGCACAACAAGACCCCTCAAAAAACCAGATTCGACAACTGACGACCGAATCACGTAATACGGCGTCCACGGGTATTGACGAATTATCGCCACTGGAAATTGTTCAGTTAATGGTGGATGAAGATCGCACCATTGCGGATGCCGTGGAGTTGGAAGCGACTTCAATTGCTGCTGCGATTGATGTGATTACAAGACAATTAAAAATCGGCGGGCGTTTGATATATATGGGTGCAGGTACATCTGGCCGATTAGGTGTACTCGATGCAAGTGAATGTCCGCCGACGTTTAGCACGCCACCAGAATGGGTCGTTGGTTTGGTTGCCGGTGGGTATGACGCGCTAACACGTGCCATCGAAGGCGCCGAAGATTATCCAGAGCAGGGGGCACAGGATTTACGCGAGATTGAATTGACGGATCAGGACGTTGTCGTGGGAATTGCAACAAGCGGGAGGACTCCGTATGTCATTGGTGGGCTAGAATTTGCGCGATCGCTCGGAGCATTTGCAATTGGCTTTTGCTGTAATGAAGGTTCGCCGCTGGCGGATGCCGCAGATTTAATGATTGTGCCGGTCGTTGGCCCCGAAGTGGTGAGTGGCTCGACGCGACTCAAGGCGGGAACCGCAACGAAGATGGTGTTGAACATGTTGACAACCGGCGCTATGGTTCGTCTGGGAAAAACATATGGCAACTTAATGGTAGATTTAAGTGCTACCAATGAAAAACTGGCGATTCGATCATGTAATATTGTCATGGAGTTTAGCGGGCTGCAGCGTCACGAGGCACAGGCAGTTCTGGATCGTTGTGCAGGTGAGTTGAAAACCGCAATTGTTGCGGCGAAATGTGATGTGTCGGCTGATGTTGCTCGGCAGCGATTAAGCCGTGCGGACAATCACCTGCGAGCGGCGTTGGAGACAGACGAGTGACGGAGAATCCACAGCGGATAATTTTGGGTGTCGATGGCGGGGGAACCAAGACCCGCGCTTGGATAGCACTCGTTACTATGCCCGATACTTTTAAAGTAATCGGCAAGGGCCTAGCGGGGCCAGCCAATGTGCAAACGGACGATTCGACAGAGGCACTTGCGAATATACAGCATGCGGTCGATGCGGCCAAAGAGGATGCCGGTCTCGTTGTCGAACAATGTGAAATTGATACCGCTTGCTTGGCTCTAGCTGGGTCTGGTACTGAAACATCTCAAGCATTGATCAATGCTTGGGCAGCGCAAGTCCAATTGGCTAAGCAAGTGATAGTGACACATGATGCAATGGCGGTATTATATGCAGCGAACTACAAAGGAGTAGGCGTCGCGTTGATTGCTGGTACTGGCTCGATTGCATTCGGACGAAACAGAAATGAACAAACCGCACGTTGTGGCGGATTGGGGCCTAACAATAGTGATGCTGGCAGTGGCTATGCGATTGCCATGGCTGCGTTAAAAGCTGGATTAGAAATCGATGGTGTTGAAATTGCTAGCTCTCATCAGGTCGAAGATATGCAGCGGTGGGAGATCGCTGCGCTGGCGCAGCTGGTTTTTCAAGCGAGTGATGCTGGAGATGAGCAAGCAACTGCTATTGTTTCCGCTGCGGTACATGATTTAGCGAATTTGGTTATCAATGTTGCCGAGGAATTAGAGTTGGCCGACCGGTTGTTTACGCTGGGACTAACCGGAGGCGTGTTGATTCATCGCGGCGACGTGCGAGCTCAATTAATGAGAGAATTATCAACCCACGGACTAACGGCCTCAGCTGTTGCAATCGCAGATCCTGTTATGGGTGCATTACAACTAGCGCTGCGGTCGCTGAATCACGCATGAACGCCGGGTCCGGAAGTTAGTACTAGGGGGTGCAAAGTACCAGTTGATTTACTGAGCTGCTGCTTCGTTGTTCGATAGTTTTCGTAAGCTCAGCAGATATGCAATGACATCGGCTAGCTCACTTTCTGTCAGTGCTTTGTCGAGTCCATTAGGCATAATGGAAACTGTACCGGCGACCATCTCATCGATGTCTTTGCGCGGCAGGGTAATGGGATCGCCAGTTTGTTGCTGAATGGTAACACTATCGGCAGTCTGTCGGACAATCAAACCAGCGAGGACTCGCCCATCGTTGGTAACTATATTATAAGGTTCGAAGTCGCGGACGATGGTGGACGAAGGGAGCACGATTGATTCGAGCAGATCATGGCCGGCCCGATTGGCGCCGATGGTTGTGAGGTCGGGCCCGATGCGAGACCCCCGTTCGCCGACACGATGGCAGGCTGCACACTTAGATTTTTCCGCAAAGAAAATGTTCTCACCGCGTGATATATCTCCCGTGCCGACGAGCGGCAGAAGTTTGTCGAGGCTGGCAAGTTTGTCCTGCTCAGCGATACGAATTCGTCCGAGCACCTCATTCGCAGCGGGTAAAAGATCTTGCGGAAATCGTTTAATGATATTGCCGAACAGGAATGGCGGCACACCAGTCACATTTTGTGCGGTCGCAATAGAATTGACGAACAGTTTTGCAATTTCAGGGTCGCTGGAACGTTCGTAGGGTCGGATGAGCTCTGTGAGGTGTGCGGCGCGAGCGCGCGGAAAAACAGTCACGATACGTTTTAATTGGGCGGTGGTGAGCGAGGTACTACCGATACGCTGTGCGGCACCTAGTCCCGTACCGGACCCGTTGCTGACGAGCTGCAGCAGCAGTTCGAGTGAATCATCGGTAATGCGGCCACGTTGACCATTGGCAACTTCCAAGGCGGCGATTCGTTGCAGCATTGGGCGGGCTGTATCATCACCAAGTTGTTGTAGACGCGCATCGAAGTGGTCCGTTTTGATCGCAGCTAGAGCAGCCAATGTTTGATCAACGATCGCCTGCTCATCACTGGCTAAGCGTTTCTCGAGCGGTTCGGTCCAACTTGCGTGCAGCGTTAACGCGTTGCCTGCAGTAATTGCGGCGAGCAATAGTTCTTTGATTTCAGTAGGGGTTTGACTGTTGCTTAATAAGCGTCCCACGAGCCAAGCGGTTTCATCTTGCCCAAGAGAATTTGTGATAAGCTGTCGCACTATTTCACGGCTTGCTGCTGTGTCGGTGGCTTCTAGCAGCGGACCGATAACTTCCACGGAATGACCTGCCCAGTCGGCATGTTGGCTGAATACGTGAGCGGCTGCGAGTTGAGTGCGGGTGTTTTTGGAAACAACCAATCGCAGTACGTCTTCCGCGGTTAGGTTGCCACCTGCCGCTTGTGTCATTTGGTCTAATGCTAGCAACGCGCCGCGTTGACCGTCAGGATCGTCACTTACTAATCCCTGTCTTGTTACTGGCACGTTGTCGATTTCGATCAATGCGAAGATTATTGCATGGTCTTCCGTGCGATCGATGTCAGTGGGGTTTGCTAAGGCTGCGAGTAGATGCTCAATAGCCGTCGGGTCTCCCAGCCGACCGAGTGCCGTTGCTGCTTCACGGCGAATTTCAGGATGCTCGGATTTGAGCAAATGGATAAGTTGTGGTTTTGCCAGTGGATCGGGATAAGTACTAAAGCTGCGAACAGCGATTTGTTGTACGAGTGGGTTTCGGTCACCTAAGGCTATGCGGATGGCTTCCTGAGCTGCGAGTTGCCCAGTGGAGGTGTTTTGATTTGTTTGATTGCTTTGTTCCTCGGCAACGATTGCTTTGCCGACGATGCTCGTAAGTGCCCAGATGGCACCTTGTCGGTTCAAAATGTCAGACCGCTCGATGGTTTGTCGTAGAGTGGTAATTGCGGACTGACCACGTGCCGCAGATTCAAAAATTGCTCGTTGACGAACAGCATAGCGCGGATCACCGAGCAGTTGAGCGAGTTGAGCGGGGGTTTGTGCTGGCCAGTCAAGTCGATTGCCACGTGGATCAATTTGTGTCGTCATGCCATCACGGCGGACACGGTAGATGGCGCCGAGGACATCAGGTCGCGCGAATTGTGAGGTGGGGCAACCACGATAGAACCAGCCACCGGTGTCAACTACAAGCAAGCTGCCATCGGCGTCTTCTACCAAATCGGTTGGATGAAATTCTCGGTTCTCCGAAGAAATGAACTCACGCTGCACTGCGGAATACGTCGCGCCGGAACGCTCAAGTTCGACACGCACGACTTTACCACTGTTGAAAAAAGTGGCAAACATGTTGTCTCGCCATTGCTGGTTTAGTGCGCCGCTGCGATAGCGGAGTGTCCCGGAGATTGCGACATGGCCGAAGCGGTGGATAGGACCAAGAACGGGGCCGGTGGTTTGCAGTTCTGTCAGTACTTGTTCACGATGAGGATACGCACCCCCGTGAAGCCAATGTACTAGGCAGTCGACGCGGGGCCGCGTATAGAAAATGTTGACGGTACCGAGGACTTCACCCGCTGATGTGAAGTCGACTTCAACTGGGTTATCCATGCCGCCACCACTGTGACGGCGAACGTCGGTCCCGGCAATAGTGCTCGAGAATATATAAGAACCCTTGCGGGAAATGATGACGTTTCCATCCTTATTTTTGAACTCATGTCCGTGGTATCCGTCGCACCAGTACAGGCGGCCGTCAGGTCCGAGGAAACAACCGTGGATGCTAGCGGCGTTACCAGTGAAACCGAAACGGTCGACAATGATATCGCGTTTGTCGGCGATGCCGTCACCGCTGGTGTCGGTGAGCCGCCAGATATTTGGGGGCGAGGCGACGTACAGCGAACCATCGTGCCAGACGCCACCCATGGGGAATGTCATTTTGTCGGCGAAAACGGTGCTTTTGTCAAACTTGCCATCACCATCGATGTCTTCGAGCAGGTTGATTGAATTTGGTAGTTGGGCTTCGAGGTCGGCGGCACTGAGGTTTACTCCGGCATTGTTGCAGACATACAACTTGCCCTGGTCATCAAATGTGGCGAACGTAGGGTGCTCAACAAGTGG
>DTSG01000280.1:20812-31372 GCA_012965455.1 Planctomycetaceae bacterium
TCAATTTGCTGAGGAATGAACTCAGCGGTCGATGCTGCCGGTGCTATTGTTGATTTAAGTAGTTCTTGTGCACCGGCAATGTTACTCGACATCACCACTAGTAATCCAACGGTTAGTAGTTTTTGTAAATAAATCATTTGAGCCTTATGGTTGATGGACTTTTTTGGTCGGATCGATAAGGTGTTGTTGGGTTTTGGGGACACGGTCGTAGTTAAGATCGCCGCCGATTAATCGCATCAGCGGTGGCCGCTGCCCCTTAGCAGGCGCTCGAAATAAGTAATCTGAAATGTAGGGGGCTAGTTTAGGTACATCGCGTGCTGTTTCTTGGAATTTTGCCAACAGTTCAGCAACGACTTGCGGGTGCTGACTTGCTACGTCATGTTGCTCGCCGCGATCAGCATCGAGATCAAAAAGCATCATATTCCGTGGTCCGTCACCGGTTGTCAGTCCTGGGTGTTGTAGCAAGCCGGCCTGTTCGAATTGAGCAAGAATCGACACTCCATCTGGGCGTCGGGGGTCAAGCCAGTTTTTTTTCTGCTCGGCAGTTAAACGCCCATTAGGTGCTGGACCGGATCCAATTACATGCAGTTTCCATTTACCTGATCGAATCATAGCTAGTTTTGTTCCACGCATACCATAAATCGCGTCGTGCGGGCTCGTTGCCTTGGAACTGGTGAGCACAGGCATAATGTCCCGTCCATCGATCACGCGGTCAGTTGGCAGCGGCACGCCCGCAATCTTGCACAATGTAGGAAACACATCAACCGTTGCTGTGGGGGCGCGATTTTCGATACCACCTGGAATATGGCCAGGCCAACGCACAATCATGGGCACTCGCAGTCCACCGTCCCAAGTCGTCCCTTTCATGCCTCGTAATCCACCCGAGGAGCCACCATACCAAGGACCATTATCCGAAGTGAAAATAACGATAGTGTTGTCGTCGATCTTAAGCTGCTTGAGTTTTTCAAGAATGTCGCCGATGGATGTGTCCAACTCTTTGATAACGTCGGCATACAAATTGTCGGGCGTCTCGGGTGTGTAGAAATCATCCGAAGCGGCTAATGGTTTGTGGGGCATCGCGTGTGGCAAGTACAAAAAGAAAGGTTTGTTTTTATGCTTTTCAATAAACTGCAAGGCCCGCTCAGTGTAACGCTTGGTCAAAGTTGCTTGCAGCACGGGATATTCCACAACCTTTTCGTTGTGTATTAGTTGTACGGGGAACATATCATTGGAATACAGGATGCCATAGTATTCGTCAAATCCTTGTGTGCGTGGCAACCATTTCTTTTTATGGCCAAGGTGCCATTTTCCGTAAGCGGCAGTTGCATAGCCGACGGTTTTTAACGCTTCGGCGATCGTGATTTCAGATTGCGGCAGGCCAAAATTAGAATGGCCAGCGTCGGGGGCAGGGTTGGACATCATGGTGTGTCGAAACGGATAGCGACCTGTAAGAATCGTGGCTCGCGACGGTGCACAATAGGGCGTAGGGACATAGAAGTTCGTCAGCCTAGCGCCATCTTTGGCCATCTGGTCTAGGACCGGTGTTTCAAACGTACAGTTTTCGTCAAAACATGCAACATCGCCGTAGCCTAGATCATCCGCGAAGATCAGGATGATGTTTGGTCGCTCGGCTGCTGTGGCACCGCCCGCACATGCCAAAAACAAACAACAAATCGTCGCTACGCTGCCCGCCGCCAATATTTTCATAATCTGCATAACCGTTGTTTGATCCTAGGAGTGATTCTTCTATTTAGGAAATTTCCAACTTGTAGCTTGGATATTTCTTTTCTCATGTTTCTATATTAATGGATATCTCTGTAGAAATGTGGTAACCATGAACTTCCACCCATGAACACGCACCGCATCGTGTGGTTTTGTATTTTGTTGCTAGAGGGCCTACACGGAGGTCAAATTCGGTAAAATGAATGTAGTAGAAAAGTCAATCTTAAAGAAAGTGAACTCAGATTATGTTGAAACGGCTTGCATTACAGTTTTTGTCTTTAATTGTTTTGTTGACCTATAGCACGATCATTTGTACTGCACAGTCAACGACTAGTGACAGCAAGGATGATGGAAAACTGCGTATCGTGTGTTTTGGCGCACATCCGGATGATGCGGAATACAAGTGTGGCGGTACGGCTGCGATGTGGGCCAAGCTGGGCCATCACGTGTTGCTAGTATCTGTAACAAATGGTGATATTGGTCATTGGAAGATGGCCGGAGGGGAACTTGCCAAACGCCGAACCGCAGAATCAACGGAAGTTGCTAAGCGGCTGGGAGTTACGTCTAAAGTGCTTGATATTCACGATGGCGAGTTATTGCCGACACTTGAGAATCGTAAAACTATTTGCAAGATTATCCGTGAGTGGAATGCGGATATTGTCATTTCGCATCGACCCTGGGACTATCATCCTGATCATCGGTATACGGGGATACTTGTGCAAGACGCCGCGTTCATGGTGACGGTACCATTTTTCTGTCCCGACGTTCCGCACTTAAAGAAAAACCCAGTGTTTTTGTATTCCAGCGATCGCTTTACAAAACCCTATCCCTTTACTGCTGACGTAGTTGTCGCGATTGACAGTGTGTTTGACCAAAAAGTGGATGCCTTGACTGCGTTAGTTTCGCAAGCCTTTGAAGGTGGTGCGGGTGGCAGTGCGGAGCGTCTGGCATTGGTACCACCGGCGAGTGCGCCCCAAGAACGAAAAGCTTGGCTGCACGAACGGTGGGCGCGGCGGCAAGGCGGCGAAGCAAATCGATTTCGCGAAGAATTGATTCGTGCCTATGGGTTGCAGATCGGCAGCAAAGTGAAATATGCAGAGGCGTTTGAAATTTGTGAATATGGCGCACGTCCGTCAAAGAAACGGCTACAAGAGCTATTTCCATTTTATGGCGCAGTCGAGAAATAACCGTATCTCGACCGGCGTCGGGCCGACACGATAGCTACCCGTTATTGTTTAGCTGCTTGTATTTGCCGCGCTGAGATGCTGCGAAATTCCCAAGGGAGTTTCGCATTGGCAGGCAGGTCGTCGAGGATTTTCTGTAGGTTTCGATGCGCAGCCTTGGTTGCTTGATCGTTGCGTAATTCGACGCTGCGTTGCAGATCGTTTTGTTCGCGCGGATCGACCGATAGGTCATAAAACTGACCGCTGGAAAACAGTTTGAACCGTTGGTTTCGAACCACTCGAACTTCACAATACTGACTTAGGCACCAAGTTCTCCATGGTTTGTCATGACTCGAATTACGCAATTGCGGTGCAAAAGACCGACCGTCGAATTTTACAGATTTGGGTAGTTTCGCTTGTCCGAAGTCAGCGATGGTCGGCAGGATATCGGTCATGTCAATCAAATCGTCGCTGTCACGACCTCCCGGAATATGTTGAGGGCAATTAACGATTAGCGGCATATTGATGCCCCATTCAGTCAGCGGATAATAGCCGTCGTCGTTAGGTTTCATAGTAGAGCCGATTTCCGCGTACCGACCGTTCACTCGCCCCGCCAAGTTCTCGTACCCATGATAGGAACCGTCGTCCGTACCATTGTCAGTGGCAACAATGACGATCGTGTTATCACGCAGACCGAGGTTATCCAGTGCAGAGACCATGCGGCCGACTAGCGTGTCGGCATATTGCGCCATGCCGACGAACAATTCACGATCGGAAAGTTCTCGGCCGTTGGTGGTTTTATTATCCGGAGTTGGTCCGATGGAAAGGTGAGTGAGTATTGCGGGGTAGTAAGCAAAAAAAGGCTTATCGCTTTCCTCTTTTTGTCGCGTCATGAATTCTATCAGTTTCGCGGTGAAGATTTCGGGGCCGTATTGTCCCGTGGTTTCTAGACGTTTTCCATTTTCGATGATATAGGGGTCCCAATAACGTTTCTTATGAGCGGGGTGTTCTTTTTTACCTTCGGGAAAGATGCAGTATTCGTCAAATCCATGTTTAGCGAGCGCATCTTTTTGAGCGGGATCGAAGAGGTCGTTGATTTGCCATTTTCCAGATATGAATGTTTGGTAGCCAGCATTCTTGAGGATCCGCGCGATTGAAATTTCACGGTTCCAATCGAAATAGCCGCCACCATAAATTGCTGGGTCATGATGCGTGTGCCAGCCCGTACGGTATGGATAGCGCCCGGTCAGGAGGCCGACACGAGTCGTGCTGCAGACGGGCGTGACATAGAAATTACGAAACTTGACACCGGTTCGCGCGAGGCGGTCAATATTGGGGGTTACATTTTCTTGACTGCCGTAGCAGCGGAACCAATCTTTGCCAATATTATCGAGCAGGATGAACAAGATATTTGGTTGTTCCAGCGATGGCTTGCTGGGTTTTAGAGTAGTACAAGAACTAGGTTTGACGGACTCGAAGCTAACCGAGGTCGGCTGGGATTGTATCGGATTATCTGCAGTGGCTAGGGTCGGGATAAGCGCGAATAATAGCGTTACTATTATCCCATGCAGAAGTGTTGTGTTGCGTGGCATTTGGGTATTTGTGTGAGAGCGATAGGTGATGAAGGAAAGGTCTGTTGCTCCAGCGCGACTGAAGATGTGGTGACGGATGTTTGCCAGTTAACGCTTGTCCGGAGTGTACCAGTCTGGAGTGCCAAACCAGTCATGCATTTCCTTGGTAAAGGGGTGGACGACTTCGTCGGGTTCCGGGATATGCCCTAGATCACCGGTTTGCACCATCCATGTGTCCAGTGCGGTTCGCATGGATTCCAGTACGCGTTGAGGTTTGCTGCGTCGGGAATTTGCGAGATTATGGATTTCAAAGGGATCATGGAGGGTATCGAAGAGTTGTTCAGTAGGAAACGGCTGCATCAAGTCCTTTGCTGCCCCGGTCAGTTGTCCAGTGGTATGTAACTCTCGCATCAATGGCTTTACCAGAAAACATTTTTCCTTATAACGGTTTAGCGTAAGAAATCCCGCCCCCGGTGTGAAATTGCGAATGTAATGATAACGTGGCCCGCGTACACTGCGCTGCCGCACGATGGTTTCATCGATTCGGTCACGTGCACTGAATGCATACAGTCGCGGGGGATCTGGTTGGTTGCCCAAAAAGACGCGACTTTGCATCCCGTCGGGTCGCTGGACTCCGGCAATAGACAGTGTGGTTGCAGTTAAGTCCATGAGACTGATCACCTGATCGTTGACGCTGCCGGCACGATAATGGTCTGGGGCGGGAATGTTTTTTGGCCAGTGGACAACCAGAGGGACATGCAGACCGCTGTCAAAACACCAATGGATTCCACGTGCTTCCAAACGGCCGTTGTCGGCAAAAAAGATGATTACGGTGTTATCGGCGAGGCCATCTTTTTGAAGTTGGTCAAGTATCCAGCCGATGCGCACGTCCATGCCGGAAGCCGAGTTTAGGTAGCGGGCCCATTCAGCGCGGACGATCGGATGATCCGGATAGTAGGGGGGAGGAGTGACATTTGCCGGGGTGGCGACCTGTGGATGCCACTCTTCGCCGACCCACACAACACGGTCTTTTTCAGAGGATTTGCGATCGTAAATATCGTATTCCGCTTCCGGCATATTGATTTGAGCGAAAAAAGGTTGTTGTTGTTTTAACGCGGACCAGTTGGTCGTCGTGTATAGCTCTCCCTCATTGGTAAAATTCAGATCGAGTTTACCTGTGCCTACGACATGATCTCCGATCGTTTTGATATTGGCGGTTGTGTAACCAATGTCGTGCAGGCGCTGAGTAATCGGACGTACACCGGTGGGTAATCGGTAGTCATCGTCACGGTGAGATCGCATGTGGTGCATGTCGGTGGTGGTGGCATACATGCCAGTCATAAAACAGGAGCGACTAGGAGCACAGACCGGTGATGTTGAAAAAACATTGGTATAGCGGATCCCGTTGGCCGCGAGCCGGTCGATATTCGGGGTCAATACGTTTTTCGCACCGTAACAGCCAAAATCAAGGTCAAAATTCTCGCCCACGATCCACAGAATATTGGGGCGTTTGGCTGTCGAGTCTGCCGAATCTGTTGCCTTGGCATCCCAAGGCAACAGGCAAAGAAGCGACACAATAAGCAAGGGTAATCGAGGGCGGTCGTTCATGTTGATTGAAGGTCCTAAAAAAGCGAAGACGAATACATCTAATTACCCAATGATACCGTAAGCGTCATGTAATTTGGAGACAAGTGAATGATTGCAAGCGTAGAGCGGGTGATTTTATAGGCTCAAACGGGTCTATGTTACCTATTCACATGGGCGAGGGTGCCTATCACGTCGTCAGGAGTCTCAATTACTCGTCCATCGTCTTCATGAATTTCGTAATTATATTAGGGCCAACAAGTCCGTAGATGATTAATAATGTCCCAAATGAGCCCATACAAAATAGTCCTTCGATATCATCGGGCATGAAAGATAAAGGCAGCCACCAGAGTAAACACCCTACCAGAAAGGCAACGACTCGAATCAAGGTCCGAGAAGCAGTTAATCCTCGATCTAGGGCACGAAATGACTTTTCTGGCAGGTCGCTGTTATGCTTGCGGCAGACCTTCAGGAACAACCAAAATCCTACAACTAGAACGCCAAAGATGAATGTGATGGTCCGCTCGAGATCCATTTTTCTTATCAAGAATTGAAATAGGCGCTAGATTCGTTGCTTGGATTCGTAATAACTAAATGTGGAGTTTCGATATGCGAGCTCATCTAGTATTTTTTTCGATGTCGACAATTACTTTGATCAACTCAACTCCGGCTAAGAGGCACATCCGGATAAAAAGCAAGAGTGCTGTTGAAATGATTAAACTGAAAATTGCAATAAGTAAATTCGTTCTTCCCAACTGTGCCAGACCGTATTCCCCATTGGTGATGAGTGCAACAGAGCCATATATCATGACAACATGACCTACAAGGCTGCAGATCCCAAAAAGAATAATAATTACATTGATGAACGTTGTCATAAAGCCTAGATAGCGTTCTAGATTATGATACTTGACCGTTCGACGTTTAGCTGTTGGCTGCTGTTGCACTAGTTGTTGCTGGACTGGATGTTGCTGGACTGGATGGTGCTGGATTGGTTGTTGCTGGATTGGTTGTTGCTGGATTGGTTGTTGCTGGATTGGTTGTTGCTGGATTGGTTGTTGTTGGGCTGGTTCTTGTTGGGCTGGTTCTTGTTGGGTTGGTTCTTGTTGGGTTGGTTCTTTTACCTGGATTTTTTTGGAAGTCTTTTTTTGCGTTTTTCGTTCTTTTAGAGATTTAAGAGCTTCCGCAAAATCGGGGTTTTTTGTGATCTTAATCCATTTTTCTGTGCCACCATTTGCTTGCATTATTTGAGCATTTTTGCCAATCGTATTGTCTTTGATTAGCGCGACAACTTGTTCCGTCGTGAGTTTTGGGGGGTTATCAGTATCAAGGCCTGAGGAGTATACATACCAGTTCATTTTGTTCCAGACGTGTAAGAATGTGAGTAATAAGTACCGGTGGAGTGTTTAAACCTAGTGTCCATTAATATACTCAATAAAGACGTTGTCAAACCGACATGATTTAAGTCCTTCTTAAAAAAATGTCTTCAAATCAATCGTTTGATGTCCATCGCATGACCGCCATTTGTAGTTGGATCGGTAACAGCAAGCCGGTTGCTGCGAAGTATTATCTGAAGGTGACTGACGAGGATTTCACCAAAGCTCTTAGCGATACCCAGGGGGGCCTAAAGAATGTGATTGAGAGTGTGATGCACAGCACAGAACAGGCTAGCACAGTCGTCTTACAGAAACAGGTGCAGGTGGGGAAGACTGCTATGCTAGCAGATACGCAGGTGTGCTCATCTTCCAAAACGACTCAGTACGCCCAGCAGGATTCGAACCTGCGACCTACGGATTAGAAGTCCGTTGCTCTATCCAACTGAGCTATGGGCGCTTGGTATGGCTTCCTCCAATAGAAGCTTCGACACAGTATAACAGCTGAGACGAAGATTGATTACCTCCGTTATTCTAATCTGCGCCGTTCAGGGTACAATCACATACATAAACGGTACACAATCACCGCTATCACAGAGCATCCACTAATCGTGATCACCCTCGAACAAATCACCGAACTCATTGAGCACCGCCGGACGATCAAGCCCATTGATGCTGGCGGTGAACCAAATTACCTCGATAAATCGATTCCTCAACAAACCCTCGAACAACTGCTCGAAAACGCTAACTGGGCTCCCACGCATGGGCTCACTGAACCATGGCGATTTACCATCTTCCAAGACGATGCTCGTGGTAACCTCGCCTCTAAGCTCTCGCAGACGTACACCCAACATTTATTGCCGGCAGACTTTTCGCAGGCGAAACACGATAAACTAATCGGCTACGCAAAACATACTTCCGCGGCAATTGCCCTCGGCATGCAAAGACATGTTGGCAAAATTCCCGTCGAGGAAGAAGTCATCGCCGTCGCCTGCGCCGTGCAAAACCTGCACCTCGCCGCAACCGCTGCTCAACTCGGCGGCTTCTGGTCCACCTCACCTATTTATGACCTTCCGGAAATGCGAGATTATTTTGGTTTCGCCGGTTCTGAAGACCGTTGTCTCGGAATTTTCTATTTAGGCTATCCTAAAAACCAATGGCCGACACGAAAACGAACAACCCCCGGCGATATCACGAAAAAGACTAATTGGAGAAATTAAACAGATGAAAATTGAAGCAATCCGAGTTTATCAAGTCGACCTGCCGTTGCACGAAGGTTCCTATAATTGGTCCGGTGGTAAATCTGTACAAGTCTTTGATAGTAATATTGTGGAAGTGATCACCGACGATGGCACTGCCGGTTACGGTGAATGCTGCCCGCTGGGGCCATTTTATTTGCCAGCCTATGCTGACGGCGTTCGTAGTGGTATCCGGGAACTTGGACCACATTTGATCGGTCAAGACCCTCTGCTGCTCGGACCCCTAAATCGCCTAATGGACAAAGCTCTCCGTGGACATCCATATGTGAAATCGCCGATCGATATCGCTTGCTGGGATATAAAAGGGCAAGTCGCAAAACTTCCCGTCTGCGAATTACTCGGCGGACGCTATGGTGATGATTTTGTACTCTACCGTGCCATCTCTCAACAAGATCCCGCTGCGATGGCTGACAATGTCCAGTCCTACCGTGACCAAGGTTATCGCCGCTTTCAATTAAAGGTAGGCGGAGATCCAGATGTTGATATTGAGCGGATAAAACAAGTCGCTGCTCAAATACAGCCTGGTGAAAAACTCATTGCCGATGCAAACACAGGTTGGTTAATGCACGAAGCCGCTCGAGTCTGCCGCGCTGTGGCCGACGTCGATGTCTATATTGAACAACCCTGCCTCACCTATGAAGAATGCTTATCGGTTCGTAAACGCACGACACACCCGTTTGTGCTGGATGAATGCATCGATGGCCTAGACGTATTGATGCAAGGCTACAACGATCTGGCAATGGATGTCGTGAATATCAAGATCTCAAAATTCGGCGGACTGACGAAAGCCCATTTAGCCCGAGAACTTTGCGCACAAATTGGCGTCGCGATGACGATCGAAGATAGTTGGGGCGGTGATATTACAACAGCAGCGATTGCTCATCTAGCGCATAGCACACCGACGGACTTACTTTTCACGTCCACCGATTTCAATAGTTACGGCCCCGTGCAAACTGCCAAGGGCGCCCCGCAACGTGACAATGGTCGGATGGCTGCTAGTCCGGCACCTGGCTTAGGCGTGGAACCGCTCATGGGTGTACTGGGTGAACCCGTTTTGGAAATATGTTAATGTCAGCAGCGCCCCCAACTTCTATTCGCGTTATTGATTCCCATACTGGCGGCGAGCCCACTCGGATTGTCATTGCTGGCGGCCCAGATCTTGGTGGCGGTAGTGCAGCAGCGCAAATGGCTGTGTTTAATGCTCAACATGATGCATTCCGGCGAGCTCTCGTAACGGAACCACGCGGCTTTGACGCAATGGTCGGTGGGCTGCTAGTGCCTGCTGTAGATCCAGTCTGTTCGCATGGCATCATTTTCTTTAACAATGTTGCCACCCTTGGAATGTGTGTGCACGGTACGATTGGCCTAGCCGTGACACTGAAATATCTCCAGCAAATAGAACTAGGACAGCATCAACTGGAAACACCCGTGGGCAACGTGCAGTTTAATCTGATTGACGATCAGACAGTCGAAGTGAGAAACGTACCGAGTTATCGATACCGAAAAGATGTGGCAATCGATGTGAAGATTCTAGGTGAGCAGCGAGTGATTCGAGGCGATGTTGCTTGGGGTGGTAATTGGTTTTTCTTAGTTGACGATCATGGTCAAGATTTGACCTACGAGAATGTGATGCAATTGACGGAGGTTGCGGCTAGTATCAAAAGCGCGTTATCCCAGCAGGGGGTGACGGGAGCGGAGGGCGTTGAGGTAGATCACATTGAGTTATTTTCCCCGACCGAGAACCCACATGCGGATAGCAAAAATTTCGTGCTGTGTCCTGGTAACCAATATGATCGCTCGCCTTGCGGTACGGGGGCAAGTGCCAAGATCGCTTGCCTGTTGGCCGATAAAAAAATTGCACCGCGAGAAGTCTGGCGGCAAGAAAGCATCG
>DTSG01000281.1:0-8378 GCA_012965455.1 Planctomycetaceae bacterium
GCGAAATTGCCTCAAATCCCGATGGAAACTACTGAAAGTCTAGAACAACTGCGGGTTCTAGATCACGGCTATACCATTCTTGTGGGTGTGGTTGATGAACCAAGTTTTGGAATTGATACAAAAGATGACTATCAGGCATTTGAAAGAAAAATGAATAGTCGTTAGAATTGTGAACTTGTGAAGTTGTGTAAAAGTGAAATTTCATATTATATTAGTAGCCTAATATGGTTTCACCCACAGTATGGTGAACATGTAGTGATTGGTTAAACAGTCGAGACTGTTGGAAAATGGAAGCAACAGTTAAACAATGAATGGAATCTGCTGAATTATTTATGTCTAAGCATATATTTGTTACCGGTGGTGTTGTTAGTTCTCTCGGTAAAGGACTAACTAGTGCTTCAATTGCCTTGCTATTAGAGCAACGCGGACTCACCGTCAAAATGCAAAAGCTAGATCCCTACATCAATGTGGATCCTGGCACAATGAGCCCTTATCAACACGGTGAGGTCTACGTACTCGACGACGGCAGCGAAACGGACTTGGACCTTGGTCATTACGAACGCTTTACCCGCAGCCCGCTCACTCGAGATTCCAATTATACAACCGGCCAAATCTACCTGTCGGTCATCGAAAAAGAACGACGTGGCGAATTTCTTGGCAAGACCGTGCAGGTCATCCCACACATTACCAACGAAATCAAAAGTGTCATTCAATGTCTAGCCGATGACGAAACTGATATCATTATCACCGAACTTGGCGGTACAGTTGGAGATATTGAAAGCCAGCCATTCTTGGAAGCCATTCGTCAATTCTCCCAAGATGTCGGTAAAGAGAACTGTTTGTATATCCACCTCACACTGGTCCCTTACCTCAAAGCGGCCGGAGAACTCAAGACAAAGCCGACGCAACACAGTGTCGGGCAATTACGGGAAATCGGGATTCAACCTGATATCCTCATCTGTCGCACGGAACAAGAACTCAGTCGCGACGATCGAGAAAAGATCTCGTTGTTCTGTAATGTGCCGCTCGAAGCAGTCATCCAAGAACTCGATATGGAATTCTCTATCTATGAAGTGCCCATTGCGCTGCGGGAACATAAACTCGACGATCTCATTACTGACCGTTTAGGACTATCAGCTCCAGAAGCAAACCTTGATCAGTGGAAGGCGATGCTGCACGATTTACGTAATCCACAGCACGAAGTCAACATTGCAGTCGTTGGTAAATACGCTGAACACAAAGATGCATATAAGTCCATTTACGAATCTATTGACCATGCCGGTATCTCACATAATACACAAATCCGGATCATCCCGATCCACAGCGAACTTGTTGAACGCGAAGGACCTGATCGATTATTGGCTGGGTTTGATGGCATTTTAGTACCCGGTGGATTCGGTGAGCGAGGAATCAACGGTAAGGTCGAAGCAATTCGTTTTGCCCGTGAACGTAATATTCCTTACTTTGGTATCTGTCTCGGCATGCAAACCGCTTGTATCGAATTTGCCCGTAACGTCGTCGGCCTAACTGACGCCCACTCTACGGAATTTGACAAAAACACCCAACACGCTGTGATTTGCTTGCTCGATGAACAAAAACAAGTCACCAACAAAGGTGGCACCATGCGACTTGGTTCGCAACCTTGTGTACTAGCGGATTCTAGTGTCGCTCAAGAATGTTATGGCACGACGCACGTCGACGAACGTCATCGACATCGCTACGAATTTAATCATCTGTACCAATCCCAATTTACAGCCCACGGCATGATCGTTTCAGGAAGCAGTCCCGACGGTCTCCTGCCGGAAATTATTGAGATACCGGATCATGCTTGGTTTGTGGCTGTTCAATTCCATCCAGAGTTCAAATCAAAACCAACCAAACCTCATCCTCTATTCCAAGGTTTTGTTGGCGCTGCACTGAAAAACCGTCTAGCCGTGGGTGAAGCAGCTGGCGAATCTCGCAAACGCCTCTTCGAAGAATTCAAAGAACCCGAATCCTTTGAAGCCTAATAAACTGGTAACGCGGTAGAACATACTAGCCGCAAAAATCTATCGATAAATGAACGGTCGGGGCGACCTCCCCGCTACGTATCGCCCAATACTTTTTTCGATCGTAGAATGTGGTGATAGTGCTGGGCAAAGCGATGGGATTCGTCGCGGATGTATTGCAACAACTTTAATGCGTGTGAATTTCTACTCAGACGCAACGGCTCCGTCTCTCCAGGGCGGTATATCAACTCATCTTTCTTTGCCAGCGATAGTAACAACGGTGGGTCGACATTGATGTCACGAAATGCGGCTAGCGCCGAAGAAAGTTGCCCTTTGCCTCCATCGATTAACAGAATGTCCGGAAACAAATCGTGATGTTGATCTAGACGCTTAAAACGACGCGCAACGACTTCGTAAATACTGCGAAAGTCGTCCACTCCTTTTACATCTTTGATCTTAAATCTGCGGTATCCAGGCTTGAAAGGCAATCCGTCAATGAACTGAACTAAACTGGCAACCGTTTCCATCCCTCCGAGATGAGCGATATCGACACCTTCAATCTTCCGCGGTTCAAAATCAAGTCCCAGTACTTTACGTAGCCCAGCAATCCCTTTCGCTGGGTCAGTATAGAAGACCTCTGGCTGATCGTCGTTCTTTAAACTACCCCGTTTATTGAGTGCCTCAAGCATGTTGATTTCATCGCGGCATTTAGCGGCTTTTTCAAAATTCAAATCTGCTGAAGCTTGCTGCATCTCAGCATCGATCTCTTTGAGCAACTTGGACTTTTTGCCATCAAGCACCATCCGCAGCGAATGAATATCGTCTTGGTAATCTTCTGGGGTTATTTGTAGATTGCAGGGAGCGGAACATTGGCCAATGGATGCTAACAAACAAGGTCGGTACCATTTCCATTTTTCATCGCTGGCATCAATGTCCAATGTACAATTGCGAAATTTGAATATACGCTGCAACAACGACAGTGCGCCTTGCAATTTCCCCGGACTCGTAAATGGTCCATACAACCGAGCATCCTTGCCCGCAGGGTCTCGCGTCACCTCTACTCGCGGATAATCCTCTCGCCTTGAAATCATGATATAGGGAAACGACTTGCCGTCTTTGAGATCTTTGTTATGCCGCGGTTGAATGTCTTTGATAAGCCTTGCTTCTGTCAGCAGAGCATCGACTTCACTATCACATTCAAGATAGTCAATATCGTGTATTTCATGTACCCAATTGGCGGTACGCGCATCTTCACGGGCTGCCTTGAGAAAATAACTACTCGCCCGTGAGCGTAATTGAATCGCTTTGCCGATGTAAATCACTCGACCGACATCGTCCTTCATTAGATAGACGCCAGGCGTTTGTGGGAATGTGCGCACCTTGATCGCTGCCTTTCGGTAGCCAGCGAAACGCTCATCATTTCCCAACTCGTCACCGGTAACCTGGTCCGACTCATTGACTGAATCCGATGGTTCTTTATCAAGGTCTTCCGTGGCAGACATTACCTAGCCCCTCTTACGGATAGGGATCAAGAAGCGAAAAAGGCCATTCTAAGTTGATGCAGAATAGAACTTAACGCTTCTGATTCTTCACTCGTCAAATTCCCTTTCGTCTTTTCTTCAATGATACTCAACATATCAATATGGAACTTGGCTGCGTCTTTGTTGGCAGACGTTTCACCCGTCATCGGGTCTGGCATCATTCCCAATGCCATCACTGCTTGAGTGTGATGTGTCATAAGTAACATCTCTAAAGACGCTACCGGAAAATCACCAACTGTGGCATCAACTGTGGTATCAGCATCAGCTGCATCCGCAGAACCCGTTTCTGCCGTTTCGTCCAGAACTTCTTCACTATCGTTTTCGTCCAGAACTTCTTCACTATCGTTTTCGTCCTGAACTTCTTCACTATCGTTTTCGTCCTGAACTTCTTCACTATCGTTTTCGTCCAGAACTTCTTCACTATCGTTTTCGTCCTGAACTTCTTCGTTAGCGTTTTCGTCTTGATCTGCAAAAGTCATAATTTTCTCAATACCTATAAATAGTGGGTTCTGTGCCCAACATTATACGTCAGTCCTGAGGATTCGTGTATATCCGAGACATCTATGTTTTCTGGGGGGGGAGCTGCTTTCTGCGATGGTTTCAATTTTTTTCCCTAAAACACTTGCAATCCCAAATCAAATGACTAAACTTTCTTTTGTGGGTTATCAACCCATTTTGAATGTCTGTTCACTTTGATAGTGGGTTTCATACCCAAATCAGGAAAACCGCCAAGTCAAAAAGAATGGTACAAGCACGGACGCCAGTGACCATATAGAAACCACGGAACTTCAAGTTGTCATTTCAGCTCACTACACAAAAACATGCCCCCTCAGGAAATGCTGCTGCTCGGAGAATTCCGTCGCACAATCGATCAACGGTTTCGACTGTCCGTGCCAGCGGAGCTAGCCGACGGACTGCATCAACAGGGAACCGATTTGATTCTTGCCAAAGAACGCCCTGGTTGTCTGAGTCTTTGGAATGCCAATCCATGGCAACAACACCTACAGCAGGGAATTCACTGGGTCGAGGACAAACTCAAAGCAGGCAAGCTGCAGCAACAGACAAATCGATTGCTACAACTTGGCCGATTACTCTCCACTCGACACACCTCTATCCAAATGGCCGGCCGTGGTCGTTTGGTAATACCCGAAGGATTTCGGGAGTTTCTCGGAGTCGACCCAGGGCAACCACTATTTGTAGTGGGAGCGTCGGTGTGCTTGGAAATATGGCACCCCGAAAAGTGGGTCCAATACTTGAACGAACAAATGCCCGAATTCCGAGATCTGTTTAACGAACTAAGTAACTAATCCAAATCCATTCACCAAATAGGAAACAAAAAACAAACAGCCCGTTTTTGATACGAATTTAACGAATTTTAATTATCGCATTACTTGAGTATTGTTGTTGGGAAGCAGGATACTACGCTAACGCGTTAAAGTAGCACAACAGCTACGAAATCGTTCGTATCAAAACGGGCTTGTTTTTTGTTTATCCGTATAATGGTAGCTCCATATACTATCTTCCTCGACGCTGCTCACAAGTAATTCTCCCCATGGCATACCTAATTGGAATTGATGAAGCTGGATACGGTCCGTTTCTTGGACCACTCTGTATCGGAGCCACGCTCTGGCAAATCCCAGACTCGCGACACACCAACGAATTCGATCTGTATGACGAATTACAAGATTGCGTTACGACGACTTTAAAAGATAAATCTCGTATCATGGTCGGTGATTCGAAACTTGCATACAAACCCAAATTAGGGCTACAGAATTTAGAAAGAGCGGTACATGCTTTCACTAACTTATTATCGCCTCCGGCAGACCAAGCAAATATTATGACCTGTCCAGACTTTCAGTCTTGGATGAAAACGATCGGAATTCAGTGGCAGGCGTGGTCGGATACCTCGCCCTGGTTTAAAGATTACAACTGTGAACTACCAGTGGATGCTGACAAATCAATCATCCCGGACCTACATTCCAATCTGGAAACCACCTTGTCTGCTCAGGGAATCCAGTTTCTTGATGCTAAGGTCATGTGTATACCAGCAGCGCGATTCAATTACCTACTAAACTCCTTTCCAACCAAAGGAGCACTACTATCGCACTGTTCGCTGGAACTTGCACAATCAATCGTCGCTAACCATCCGCCTGCCCCGCTGCTCGTACATTGCGACAAACACGGTGGCCGCAATCGATATAGTCATTTATTGCAACAATTATTTCCCGACTACTGGATCGAGATTGCCGAGGAAAGCACGGCGATCAGTCGCTATTATTTCGGTCCCCCTGAACAACGTATACAATTTCGGTTTGTCGCCAAAGGCGAAGGATTTCTACCAACGGCACTGGCATCAATGTATGCGAAATACACTCGAGAACTCAGTATGCAGGCGTTTAATCAATACTGGCAGCAGCACGTAAAAGACATTAAACCGACTGCCGGTTACCCCCAAGATGCCCGTCGCTTTCGGGCAGAAATTGACGATCAACTCCAGGGCTTAAACATTCTAGAGGAGGCACTCTGGCGACAATGTTAACGATACTGCTGTCTATCTCTCAATCACGTTAGGCATACCTGAAATACCCTTTTGGGCTTAGACTAAATGAATATTCACTGGTAACACGACCAACACGCCAACCTCTCCCAACGGCCGACGATATGTTTGACGCCCAACAATTCAAATCCGATTTTCCAGTGCTACAGCAAGTCGTGCATGGTGACAAACCGTTGGTCTACTTAGATACCGCTGCATCCTCTCAAAAACCGCAAGTTGTGATTGATGCTCTCAGTCGCATCGATAGTACTGTCTATGCCAACGTCCACCGCGGCGCCCATTGGTTGAGTGATCAAAGCACTACACTTTATGAAGAAGCGCGTGACTGTGTCACCACATTCATCGGTGCCGAAAGTTCCAAAGAAATCGTTTTCACTCAGGGTACGACCGCTGGCATTAACTTAGTGGCGCGCTGCTGGTCAGAAAACAACATCTCCGCCGGTGATGAAATCGTTCTCACGCAACTAGAGCATCATTCCAACATTGTCCCTTGGCAACAAGTCGCCCAACGCTGGGGCGCCGTTATCCGCTGGGCCAACGTAACCGATGATGGCCAAATCGACATGGAGCATTACACTAGTTTACTTAACGAAAAAACAAAAATAGTCGCGTTTACGATGTGCTCAAATGTGCTCGGTTCCATCACTCCAGCCGCTGAGATCATCACTGCCGCACACGACGCAGACGCTATTGTGATGGTCGATGCCGCACAAGCAGCCCCACATCAAAGCATCGATGTCCAGCAACTCGACGCCGACTTCCTCGCATTTAGTGCTCACAAAATGCTAGGTCCTTCCGGCATAGGTATCCTCTACGGTAAACAACACCTACTAGCCAGCATGCCTCCGTTCTTAGGTGGCGGCAGTATGATCGATGTTGTAACTCAAGACGATTTCAAGCTGGCAGATCTTCCCGCAAAATTTGAAGCAGGCACTCCGCCCATTTCACCCGTGCTAGCGTTTCCAACGGCCATTGATTACTTACAGAACATTGGCTTGGAATCCATCGGCCAACACATCGAATCACTCGTCAAGTTAACGCATCAACAATTTTCCGAAATACCCCAAGTGCAGATCCACGGCCCATCCCCGGACCAAAAATCTGGAATTGTTAATTTTACGATTGCTGGAGTGCATCCGCACGACTTAACCCACGCCTTAGATAACCAAGGCGTTGCCATCCGTGCTGGGCATCACTGTGCCATGCCGCTACACCAACGACTCGGTATGCCTGCGAGCGCTCGAGCTAGCTTCTATCTCTATAATACCGCTGAGGACGTTCAGGCCTTGACGACAGCTGTCAACAAAGCGATTTCGCTGTTTTGCTAATCTTCTGCAGAAACTTGCTCGTCACTATCCTGCAGCGTACTCCAATACTGCTTCACCACTGTGCGGGCTGGTAACGTCGAGTGTACGTGCGGTCTTTTTGAAAGCAGATGTTCTTGAGCTTGCTCAGGGTTCATATCACGATGAGCCATCAACCAACAAAGGGCCACAGTCGCGCTGCGACCTCGCCCAGCCTTGCAATGTACATACACATTATGACCTTGTTCTACGTGCTGCTGAATGAACGCCACTCCGCGTTGAATGCTATCTAAAGAGGGAGCTGTGAAGTCAATTGTTGGAACACGCAACTGCTCAATTCCAAAATGATCGTATTGCTTCACAGGACCACCATATTCGTTGCAGGTATTAACGACCGCCTGCACTCCCAGCTCAGACATAGCGGCCACATCAAACCAAAAAGGAAACGCGCCGACGATCACTTGGTCGTCAATAAAGTCCCACCAATGGCGAATTCGTAATACCTTGCCGAGCAGCACATTCCACGCCAACGTTGGTATGAAAATAATACGTGCACCCAGCCATTTCAATGCATTCATGTTGTTCTTAAAACCTTTGACTATTCAGCAATTACATGCACTCCCTTACATCTCACGCGAAATGATAACACAGAAAGAAAAATATCTATACACGTCCATCGGTTCTTTCAACGGTGCGCCCCCGAACACACACAAATCGATATCAGTGTTTCGTATCTGTCGTTCAGTTATTATGATGGCGGCATGTCAGAAAAACCAATTATCAGCGTTAGTGGCCTGCGAGGAATCGTCGGAGAAAGCCTAACGCCTGAACTAATCCAAAACTATACCGCCGCCTACTTACGTTTCCTCGACAACGCTGGGTTCACTGGGCCAATCGTCACGAGCCGCGATGGTCGCGAAAGCGGAGCGGCCATACTGGAACAAATAAAGTCCATCGTAGCCTCAGGCGGTCGCAGCGTCATCGACGG
>DTSG01000281.1:8399-31349 GCA_012965455.1 Planctomycetaceae bacterium
AATTCGAGAACAGCAAGCCGCCGGTGGCCTGCAAATCACAGCCAGTCATAACCCAGCACCCTACAACGGCTTGAAACTCTATAGCCCCGCCGGCCGTATCCTCAATCAATCCCAAGGTGACCAAGTCCTCCAATTTTTTCACGCGGGTCTGGCACCAGACGCAACACAAAACCATGAATCATTTGAGATCAACTCCTCAACGTTGCCAGACCCACATGCAATACATATTGAGAAACTACTAGCCACCATCGATGCAGCAGCAATAAGAAAACAGAATTTCAAAGTATTGCTAGACAGTAATCACGGCGCTGGATCCACTTTAGGCTTGCGTCTACTAGCTGAATTAGGATGTCAGACCATCGCAATCGGCGACTTGCCCAACGGTCAATTTGCCCATGCACCTGAACCAACCGCCGACAATTTAGTCGACATTGCGTCCCAAGTACAAACCACCGGTTGCGACCTTGGATTTTGCCAAGACCCGGACGCAGATCGACTGGCACTGATTGACGAACAAGGGACTTATATTGGCGAAGAATATACGATTGCACTTTGTCTGGAACAATGCCTCGCAAGTAATCCCGGCGACATTGTAATCAACTGCGCCACAAGTTCCATCAATCACCAAATAGCCGCTGCCCACAACTGCCATTGCCATGAAGCAGCCGTCGGTGAAGCCAACGTCGTGGACAAAATGATAGCGACGAATGCGATTTTCGGCGGCGAAGGAAATGGAGGTCCAATCGACCCTCAGTTAGGATTTATTCGTGACAGTTTTGTGGGCATGGTCCGCGTATTAGATTTACTGGCGAGTCGACAGCAAACACTGAGTGCCGCTACTGCTGCGCTACCGAAATGTCACATCCACAAGACCAGTGTCCACGTTGGTAACCATCCTCTGCAAGCGATCCTGACAGCCTTGCCAAGTCGGTTTCCCACTGCCGAACCCGATTTCACTGACGGCCTGAAACTACGCTGGCCCGCGGGGCAATGGCTACTGATTCGGCCAAGCAACACGGAACCCATTATCCGCGTCATCGCCGAAGCCAGCACACTTGCAGAAGCTCAAGAATTGTGTCAGCAGGCCACCGTTGCAATCGAAAGCGACAACGGGTAGCGATATTTCTTCGCGGTGTTTGTGACAAGAGTTTCAACAGGGTAACACCCGTTTAAACGCCGATCACTTCCTTGCCCATTAAGCCTTGCAATACTTTGGGAACAACAATCGTACCATCGGCCTGCTGGTGGTTTTCCATGACGGCGATCATCGCTCGGCTAATCGCAATTGCTGTACCGTTGAGAGTATGTAAGAAGTTAGTCCCTTTTTCGCCTTTGACTTTATAGCGAGCATTGAGTCGGCGAGCTTGGAAGTCCGTGCAATTTGACGTACTGGTCACTTCGCCCCATGCACCACCATCGCCGCGTCCAGGCATCCACGCTTCGAGGTCATACTTTCGATATGCGGGACCACCTAGGTCACCGGTGGCCGTATCGACCACTCGATATGGAATCTCCAAGCTGTCAAAAATTTCGCATTCAATCTGACAAAACTGTTCCAGCATGTCACTGCTTTGTTCCGGCAGCGTAAAAGCAAACATCTCAATCTTCGTAAACTGATGAACGCGATAGAGCCCGCGAGTAGCTCGGCCCGCTGCCCCAGCCTCTGTGCGGAAACAATGACTGATTCCACACACCTTCATCGGCAACGATTCGCTGTCAATGGTTTGTCCCGCCATCATTCCGCCCAGCGGTATTTCTGCGGTCGCCACCAAATTAAGGTTGGAGTTTTCAATGCTATAAATTTGAGTCTCTGGTCCACGTGGAATATAGCCGGTGCCCTGCAAAATTTCGGAGTAGGCTAGGTCCGGAGTAATGACAGGCGTGAAACCATTTTTCACTAAATGGTTTACGGCGTATTGCTGCAAGGCAAGTTCCAACATCACTCCGTCATTTCTTAAGAAGTAAAATCCATGACCGGCAATACGAGCCCCGGCTTCAAAGTCGATCATGTCATGTTTTTCGCCCAACTCAACATGATCCAGAATATCAAATTCAAAATTGAGTGGTTCGTGTTGGCCGCGACGAATTTCTAGGTTTGACTTATCATCTTCACCGATCGGCGCTGCGGGATGCGTCATATTGGGTATTTGTGACTGCAGTTCTACAATTTGACTCTCTAAATCGTCATGGGCCCGCTGGCAATCATCTTTCGCTGACCGCAACTCCCGCCCTTCCGCCTTCCGCTGCTCACGTTCTTCATCAGAACTAGCCTGCCCAATGGTCTTTGAAACTTCATTGGCTTGCCGGTTAAGCGACTCAACCTCTATCAATAATTGTCGACGCTGTGCCTCGAGTTCCACCAACAACGGTACATCCGCGGTGGCTCCACGTAGTTCACAATTTTTAGCTACATCCGCAGCGTTTTCTACAATGAATTTTCGATCAAGCATCAATCACTCTTCCCTTACTCTCTTACTCTTGCAATTCTATATTTATCGTTCGTGAAACTCCTAAATTAAGCTCACTAAATTCCGCACGATTCTATTCGACTGCTCTTTTAATTTTGCTTATTTCCTGCCACAAACTCGCACTAGCTTTAGTCCCACGGTAAAAATCTTCTAGTGAAAATTTTTCGTTCGGCCCGTGAGTATTATCATCGTCCAATCCCCACCCTAATAATAACGTATCGACTCCCAGCAAGTCACGTAAGACTGTGACAACTGGAATCGAGCCACCTTCACGAATAAATACTGGTGCGACGCCAAACCCTTGCTCGATGGCACGAGCGGCAGCGGCCATGTAAGGACTATCTAAATCGACTACCACAGCGGGTGCTCCATGGTGATGCTTGACTTCCATGCGAATTCCGTTGGGCACTAAATCCTGCAACATTTTCTCAATCGCTGCACCAATTTTTTCGGGCTCTTGGTTCGGAACCAAGCGGCAACTAAACTTAGCGCCACTCTTTCCTGGCAACACAGTCTTGGCTCCTTCGCCTTGATAGCCACCCCAGATTCCATTGATGTCCAACGTGGGTCGCGCCCAGCGGCGTTCCAGTGTTGTGTAACCAGCTTCACCGTGCACCGTGTCCACGCCAACCTTATCCTTGAACTGCTGCTCATTAAACGGCAAGGCTGCAAACTGGTCTCTTTCACGCTGTTCTAACTCAACAACATCGTCATAAAATCCCGGAATTTGAATCCGCCCCTGATCGTCCACAAACGCAGCGAGCATCTGAGTCAACGCGTTGAGCGGATTGTAAACTGACCCGCCAAAGGTTCCAGAGTGCAAATCTTGCTTGGGACCTTCCAAGAACACTTCAAAATAGACGATCCCTTTTAAACCGTATGTAATCGCCGGCTGATTTTTTGCGAACTGGCTCGTATCGCTAATGACCGCTATGTCACAAGCTAACCGGTCACGGTACTCCTCCAGAAACGGCTCCAAGTTGGAACTGCCACATTCCTCTTCACCTTCAATCACATATTTTATCTGAACCGGCAGCGACCCAGCGGTATCCATCCACGCTTGGGCGCTCTTGATGTGAGTCAACATTTGACCCTTGTCGTCGGTAGCGCCACGCGCCACGACATTGCCTTCACGAACCACTGGTTCAAAAGGCGGTGAAATCCATTCGTCGAGTGGATCCGGGGGCTGAACATCGTAATGACCGTAAACCAAAACAATTGGTGCTCCGGCGACAGCGGGCGTCTCCGCATAGACAATCGGATGCCCTTTCGTCTGCACAACCTCGGTCGTAAAACCCATCGCGTGAAATTGATCCGCTACCCAATTTCCAGCTTTGGCAACTTCCGCTGCATATTGACTATCCGTACTGACGCTAGCCATCCGTAATAACTCGAACAATTCGTTCTCATTACGCGCGCGATGATCAGTCAAATATTGTTCTATTTCCTGCATAGTTATTTCCTTGTACGGTCACAGCAAACTTGTACCCCTGCTGGAAGACCGATCCTATTGATGCAAGTTTTATAGCGGAGGATATTACAAGTATTCCCGTTGTCTGAAAGGTACAATATAATAACTTCGCTTAGTCTCGGCTATTGTAGCTTGCCACAATCACCACTTTCGCACAGCCGTTTTTTCGATCCATGTCGAACACTGCCACCACAACCGCCCCCACAACCGATACTCGGCCCAAGCAACAGCCACGCTACAATGTCATCTTGTGGAATGATGAAGACCACACGTTTGATTATGTCATTGATATGCTACAGGAACTGTTTGGATTTCCTCCAGAAAAGGGCTTTACGATTGCTAGCAAAGTGAACGAAGATGGAAAGGCTGTCTGCCTAACAACAACCCTAGAACATGCCGAGTTGAAACGAGATCAAATCCATGCCTTTGGGAATGATCCCTTTGTCTCCCAATGCCAAGGTTCCATGTCAGCAACCATCGAACCATTAGAATAATCAACTGCGGTAAGACATCATGTCTGGAAAACTCAAAACTCTGACCCTCGGCTGTAAACTCAACCAGTACGAGACTCAGTATATCCGCGAGGGCTTGGAACTCGTCGGGTATACCGAGGTTCCGCGTGAAGAGCCGGCGGAACTGTGCATCGTAAACACCTGCACCGTCACCAACGAAGGGGATTCCAAGAGCCGCAAAGCCATTCGCCAGTTAGCCCGTGAAAACCCAGATTCCAGAATCGTCGTCATGGGATGCTATGCCACGCGTGCGCCGGAAGAAGTACTCGCACTTCCTAACGTTGTCGAAGTAGTAACCGACAAACGTGAACTACCGGATATCTTAGGGCGATTTGGAGTGATTGATATTCCGACAGGAATCTCAAACTTTGGTAATCGCCACCGTGCGTACATCAAAATACAGGACGGTTGTATGTTACGTTGTAGCTACTGCATCATTCCTCATGTGCGCCCCGAACTCACCAGTCGACCGCTGGAGCACATTCTCGACGAAGCTCGACGGCTCATTGATAATGGCTACCGTGAATTGGTATTAACCGGCGTACATATTGGGCATTACGGTGTGGATTGGAACTTCGGCAAACCACGCGAGCAATGGATTCGACTGGCTGATCTCACACGCCAAATTGCGCTGCTTCCCGGCGATTTCCGGATTCGCATTTCCAGCATTGAAGCCACGGAAGTTACACGTGAACTGATCGCTGTCCTTGGTGAACATGCAGCGAAAATCGTTCCGCATTTACATATTTGTCTGCAAAGTGGATCTGATGCGGTGCTACGAAGAATGCGGCGACGCTGGGGCACTCAGACATTCTTGCAACGCTGTAATCTCGTACGTGACACTCTCGATAACCCAGCCATTACAACCGACATCATCACAGGATTTCCAGGTGAAACAGATGCTGAATTTGCCGAGGGCCTGGCAACCATTCGGTCCGCCGCTTTCTCTAAAATCCACGTATTTCCCTTCTCCGCTCGAAAAGGAACTCCCGCAGCCGATATGGACAATCAATTGCCAAAATCGCTCAAAAAACAACGCGGACGTGAAATTGCAATGCTGGCTGAAGAGTTACAAACGGCTTACTATCAGAGTCTAGTAGGTAAAAAACTGGAAGTACTAGTCGAAGCGGAAGATCGTGACAAACCACAACACTATGTGGGCACTTCCTGTCGGTATGCACCCGTTGAGTTTCCCTGGACTCCAGAGCTATCCGGTCAGGCACAACAGACGGGAAACAATAACCCAATCGGCCAACTCATTGAAGTAACTGCCACAGCGACGGCAGATGACCGAATCTACGCAACAGTTATTACTTCGTAGGCATTGGTGTCATTCTCGTAGTTCGTCAGACGAACGCCAACATGCTCTAAAAACGGCTGAGAAAACTCGAACCAATACTACGCTTTGGTACAAACGCTGGCCGAGGTTGAATGTCAAACGGAATGCCGTTCAATGCCCGTGGTCGGAAACTGAACTGACTGCTGTTGTTAATTGGCACACGCTGTGCTTTGTAAATGCTCATAATCTTGTAAACAATTGGATCAAATTGGAACTTGCCATCAATTTGACGTACGCCAACGCGGTCAAAACTTCCAACGGTAACAATGCTCTCATTGCGGTCGTGGTATTCGTAAGCTTCGATGTTCTGTTTACGTAAAGCGGTAACTAAAAGATGAGAATTCTCGGCAGCTTTAACGAGAGCATCTGATACCTTGGCATCCTTGTCAAATCCTTTTTCAATGTCGTAAACGACTTTACCCCGAAACGTTGCCACTTGAACCGTATATTTCCCTGGGTTATCCAGCAAACTATATTCCACTCCGTCGTTCAATCGCTCGACAAACGGATCAAGTGCATTTTGAGTAAAGTACTCAGCCGGAATTGTTGGATTACGAGTAATAAATGCTCGACCCATCGAACCACGCTCGTGACGCTCTGGGTTCAAATTCAATTTATTCTGAATACGCCGCAATCCCGCATAGACTTGATTCGTCCCTTCTTCTTTTGCGCGATCGAGAGCTTGGGGGCGCAAGTATTTTATTTTTTCGAGCAAGGCTTGGGCATCGTCGGATTTAACCGATTCAAAATTACCAACCATGACGGCAACTTCGTTAAACCGATACCCCTTGTTATAAACCATCGCCTTGGGCTGGCCGTATTTATCCACCCCGCGCCCGGCAACACGATCTGTATAGTCATAGGTTTTACGATGCGTGAACGCTTCTAGCTTATGCGCGCGGCGTAACTCTAATACTAATTGATGAGCCTGCTGTTCGGCGCCCTCGCCGTGAAACGAAGTAGCTAACACCATCCAAGGCCCCTGTTTGTCCGTGACACGATAGTCTGCATTCGGGTTCGCATCGACCTTCTTGAATGGAAAAAATATATGATCGAATGGTGATTCCGCTTGGAGGTGCGATTCAAATGTCGAGCTTGATAACAAGCTGATCGTGATCACTAACAAAACTAATTTCGTTTTCATGGAGGCACCTAATGGGTTTACATCAGTCGAGTAAGAGGTTGTAAATATGGCAGTTTTGCGCGATGTCAAGATTAACAAACAAATCCTGAAACCGAAAGACCGATTTACAATTCACCGGCGGCGAGCAACGCCTTGATACCAGGCACAATCTTACGCATCGCCCGTGAACGGTGACTTAATACAGACTTAATTGCCGAGCCCAATTCACCAAACGTACGGTGGTATTCTGTAATCTCAAACAACGGATCATACCCGAAACCGTTGCTACCAAAGGGGCTAAAGCGAATACGTCCATAACAAACTTCTTCACAACATAGCCGAATCTTGCCAGTCGGGTCTGAAATCGCCATGTGGCATGTATAAAAGGCAATCCGCTGGGCCAAGGGTAAGTCGCCCAATTCCGCCAGCAATTTATCGTTATTCGATTCGTCAGTAGCCGCTTGACCTTCTATTTCACTATAGCGAGCAGAATAGACCCCTGGTGCATTTCCCAGAGGTACGACCGATAAGCCACTATCTTCTCCTAGCACCCAGTGGCCTAAATGCTGCGCTTGCTCAGCAGCCTTGAGGGCAGCGTTTTCAGAAAATGTCGTCCCCGTTTCTTCGACAGCTAGTGCATCCGGGAATTCATCAAGAGTCCGTAGCGTGAGTCCTAAGGGAGCTAACAATAACTCCAGCTCTAAACGCTTCTTGTGGTTGTGCGTACCTAACACCAATACGTGATCCGTCATTTTCGCCCTGCTTGTCTGTTACGCATCCAATGCCTGAATGACATATGAGCCGCCACGCTTTTCAGTATATTAATGGGTCGGCGTTTTAGGTCGGCCGCTGAGGTAATATTGAAACGCGCCAACTAACGAATCCAAATCATCAGCATCAGCCGTTATATAAAACGACTGTAATATACTTTGTATAGATGCTGCTCGGTCAAAGAATACTTGTACACCGCGACTGTCTTGACTAATCCGACGAATCATCGCCCAGCCAAGTTGACGTTGCCGACCAAGGACACTCCGAGTAATTCCGGTAGGGCCAATGCTATATTGCATCGGAATCCACAAACGCCAAGATACACTCACTAACGCTAGCAAAACGAAACTAGCTACTAGTGGATTAGTCGTCAGTGAGTACACGACACACGCCCCAAGAAAATAACTCAACAGGATGGCCCACGTTTTTTTCCAGTAAAATTTCAACGGCCAACAAACAACATGAACTTCGGGTCTATTGGCCAGCGCCGAGGTCGAGCCGATCGAAGACTCCCGAGGAAGACTTGGCTGAATATAAGTCTGCGTCCTCTCTACATCTGAACTCGATAGTGAGGGTGTTTGTGCCGGCGACTGGCGGGGAGTTTCTTGCTTAGATTCCATCAATCAATGCGCCCCCTGTTGCTGCGGAGCATTGCCGTCAGAGTGCGCTGTCTGTGTATCCTGTGCAGCTCGAAGTTCATCAGCTAATGTCACGGGCCCCTGTGTCGAACCCAAAACGGCTCCGCAAAACAAGTACATCGTAACGCCATAAATTAAAGTCGTGAACAGCAATATCGCGGCCAAACATATTCCAAAATGATCTGCGAGTAACCGCTGTGGGTTTAAAGTCCCTCGTACATTGGGCGCAGATTGATTAGTAGACGAAGCCTGTTGCCCGCGATGCGTCGTCCAATCATCCCAACCCGCTTGCTGCAACTCACGTTGCTTGTCTGAGGCGTGCAGGATTTGACTGCGCGAGTCCAGCATTTTGACTACAATTCCAAGCATCAACAGTACGTATACAAAGCCCCAAAATGCGATTACCCAGCGTTTGGTTTTTTGCGGGCGTTGCGACATTAAACTACCACTTCTGCTGAGTTTGACTTTGGTGGATCACTTTTATCAATATTATCGTCTTCATACAACAAACAAGAGACTTGGTGGTCTGTCGTAGATAATTGTGGCATCGTAGAGGCACAATGCCCGAGAACCTGCGGGCAACGAGCTGCGAAGGAACAGCCAACGTATTCAATGTCTGGTGAAGGGACTTCGCCTGTCAGCGTAATTCGGTTGGCGCGAACATCAACCGTTGGATCTGGGACAGGTGCGGCTGAAAGCAACGCAGTCGTGTAGGGATGTTGTGGGGAATCATAGAGTTCTTTGGAGTCTGCTAACTCAACAATTTTACCGAGATACATGACTCCTACACGATGTGCAATGTGCCGGACCACTGCTAGATCATGCGCAATGAACACATAGGAAACACCAAGCTTTTGCTGTAAATCCATTAACAGATTAATGACCTGAGCTTGAATCGAAACATCCAGTGCCGAAACTGCTTCATCACAAACAATTAACTTAGGTTGAACCGCTAAAGCTCGAGCGATTCCAATGCGTTGTCGTTGTCCACCGGAAAATTCGTGCGGGTATCGATTCATGTACTGCGGGTTTATCCCCACAAGTTCCAGCAACCGAATAACCTCTAAACGACGCCCTGTTTCATCGCCAAATAATTTATAGTTTCCCATCGGTTCACGAATAATATTACCCACCATCATGCGTGGATTGAGCGATGCAAATGGATCTTGAAAAACCATTTGCGCAGTCAGACGGTGAGGTATCATCGCTCGATCCGACAAGTTATCAATGCGGGTACCGTTAAGGTGAATCGTCCCTTCCACCTTGGCACGATGAATCAAGTTTAGGATGGCTCTTGCCGTGGTTGATTTACCACACCCCGACTCGCCAACGAGACCCAAAGTTTCACCTTCCTGAACATCAAAATCGATGCCATCGACCGCGCGAATCCAACGCTTAGGTTGACCAAATTTACGCTTACTCGGAAAATGTACTTTGAGATTGTTGACACTTAGAATTGTGTTTTCGGAATTAGGCATGTGGCAACTCCTCGCGGCTTGTTGACCCTGCCTGCTGGATTTGATCAGCATGGATGCACGCAAAAACATGAGAACCCTCGGAGAATTCGCTGCCGATGCTGACAAGTTCCGGCACAGCCGCTAGACACTCGTCCGTTTTCCATTGGCAGCGCGGCGCAAATGCACAGCCTGCTGGCAAATTCATCATATCCGGCGGTTGCCCCTCGATCGATTGCAAGCGTGTTAGTTGAGGCTGATCCCATCGTGGAGCTGAGTGCAGTAGCCCCAAAGTGTAAGGATGACGAGCGGCTGCGAATAGCGTCTTGGTGTCGGTCTGTTCAACTTTGCGGCCACCATACATCACCAAGACACGGTCGCAAATACTAGCAACCACACCTAAGTCATGCGTGATAAAAATAATCGCCATCCCGCGTTTGTCCTGCATCGCTTTTAGCAAATCGAGAATCTGCGCTTGAATCGTAACGTCCAACGCCGTGGTTGGTTCATCAGCAATGAGAATATCTGGCTCACACGAAAGCGCCATCGCGATCATCACCCGTTGACGCATACCGCCACTAAACTGGTGTGGGTATTCAGTGATCCGGCTAGCCGCCGCCGGAATACCTACTAACTCGAGCAACTCCACAGCATGCTGTATGGCTGCAGCCCGAGTATGCCCGAGGTGTAACATACTGACTTCAATCAATTGATCTTGGATCGTCAAGAATGGATTGAGAGCCGTCATCGGGTCTTGGAAAATCATCGCGATGCGTTTCCCACGAATCGTCCGAAATTGGCGTTGCGACAATTTCAATAAATCCTGCTCAGCGAACAAGACTTCGCCACCTTTCACGTGACCCGGTGGCTGTGGAATCAAACCTAGTATCGTTAAATTGGCTACGGACTTGCCCGAACCTGATTCCCCCACAATCCCTAAAGTTTCCCCGGGGTACAAATCAAAACTAATGTCGTTCACTGCGCGGACAATACCATCGTCCGTCACAAATTCGACTTCTAGGTTTTTCACTTGTAGTATGGGTTGAACCATGAATGCAAATGCTTTCTTAAACTTTAAAATCTATCACTGCTAGCTGGAGGGTTGACTTACTTTCAGCGAATCGTCGCCACTAACGGTTCTTTAACTTGGGATCCAATGCATCACGAACTCCATCACCAAGGAAATTCAAGGAGAACAAAGTTAACGCTAAGGCGAATCCGGAGAACACAATCATCCACCAATAGATTCGAATCGGAGTGATCACTTGAATCCCTTCGTTGACTAACATCCCCCATGAGATATCAGGCGCTTGCACCCCCATCCCCAAGAAAGACAGAAACGCCTCAAAACGAATTACAGCCGGAATCGTCAGCGTCAAATAGACAATCACAATCCCCATCACGTTGGGAACCAGATGCTTAAAAATAATCCCCCACTGGCTGGTGCCAATGGTCTTGGCAGCATCGACAAACTGCTCGTTCTTCAAGGACAACACTTGCCCACGGACAACCCGTGCCATCGTCAACCAATAGATCGCACCGATCATCAAAAAGAAGACTGTGATTTGGTTAATTCCGTAGTCATGTAAAGTATCGCGAACTTTGGGCGACGACAAAAATGACATGATAAATATGACAATGAAGATGAAAGGAATCGAATAGGCAACGTCAATAATTCGCATCATGATGTTGTCAATTCGGCCACCAAAATAGCCCGCGATTGCACCATAACTAACGCCAATCACTAGCGAAACCAGAGTGGCAATCAGGCCACAGGCAAGTGATACTCGCGAACCCCAACAAACCCGTGACAAAACATCTCGTCCAAGTTTGTCAGTGCCACAAATAGAGGGAATGCAATAATCACCAAAAATGAAAATCCGAAATTCAATCATTGCCTTCGAGATAAAGTTAGGATCATTCCAATAGACATTAATCGGATGGCGCGCCTCTAATCCTTCAATTTCCACTTGCAATGCTGCTAGGTCATGCGACGTACTCATGGCTTGAAGCTCTTGTCGCTTGGAAGCGAGAGTCTCGTCATATTTTGCAATGCCCAAGGTGAATGTCTTGAATTCAGGCGGTAATAATTCGCGTTGTTTGACATTCTGGAAAATTGGCGACTGCAGTGGTAGAGCCGGAGTGACGATTGCCAGCACGACAATAACCACTAATGTCCACAACGAAATCATCGACACGCGGTTACGCTTTAGACGCTTCCACCCATCGGACCACAGCGACACGCCCTGTTGCGTTCGTGCGGCTGTCATGACTTCCGCTAACCGCTGCAACTCCGTCCGCTTAGACGACTTGTCCGGTTGCTCGTCAGTTGTTGTGGTTGGTGTTTGATTCATAGAACGTGTTTATTCAAGCAATCGTACGGTCGTGTTTGTGGCTGTCCTAGGTTTTTCTTTAAGTTAGGTCTCGGTTTATCAATCAATTAAGCCAATTACTCCAACACAACGCGGGGATCAATGAAGGAATAGGATAAGTCAACAAGTGTGTTCATGACGTAGAGCAATACGGTGTAGGTCAACAAAGCCCCCATCCCTAACGTAAAATCCCGCTGGAGAGCGGCTTCGATGAAATGGCTCCCCATGCCTGGGATCGCAAAGATTTTTTCCAATACTAAAGAACCCGTTAAGATGCCAGCACAAGCTGGTCCTAAGTAGGAGACCACTGGTAAAATCGAACCTCGTAATGCATGACGCAAGATAACCGTCCGAGTGCTGAGTCCTTTGGCATAAGCTGTTCGTATATAATCGTTGCTCAATACTTCCAGCATCCCAGTTCTTGTGAGACGAGCGATATAGCCAGCGAACGGAGCCCCTAAGCACATGGCAGGTAGTACAATCTGTTTCAGCTCGCCCCAACCAGCCGCTGGGAAAATTTGGAAGTAAAACACGAACAGGACAATCGCCATAGACGCTAGCACAAAACTGGGGATGGCGATTCCTAGAGTCGCTAATAGCATGAACGAGAAATCGTAAATGCTCGTTCTGCGGACAGCCGAAACCACGCCAGCGGTCATCCCCAACAAAAGTGCAAAGGTCATTCCTAAAATGCCCAACGCAGCGGAAACTGGAAACCCTTGAGCCAACACTTCATTAACTGTGAAGTCTTGAAGCTTGTAGCTCGGGCCAAAATCAAAACACATTGTATTCCACAAATGCGTTGTATATTGCACATATAATGGGTCATCCAAATTGTAACGCTGTTCTAATTGAGCGCGCACCGATTCGGACAAAACGCGTTCACCGTTTAAGGGGCCACCTGGAATGGCTCGCATCAAGAAAAAAGATAACGTAAACACGACCCAAACCGTGATCAACATCCAGCCCAAACGTTTCAATAAAAAAACCAATACCTGCATTAGTTCGTGTCCTCGCTTATCGCATCATTCGCTGCAGATCCTGTGCGACGGATTTTGATCAAGTGCAATGGATGGATATCCTGCAAATTAGCATGAAACCCTTGAATGCGAGGCTGTACCATGTTTTTGGAAACGTAAAAATAAATCGGCATGATGGGCTGGTGTTCCATTAAAATTGTCTCCGCTTCAACAAACAGCTGCATTCTTGCCGCCGGATCCGCCTCACTCTTGGCCATTTTAATGTTGTGGTCATATTTCGCATCGCCCCAATTTGTTTGGTTGTTGGGACCGCCGGTAACAAACATATCCAGAAATGTATTGGGATCTGGATAGTCGCCAATCCAACCCGACCGCGCCACCATATAGTCGCCAGTTCGCAGTGAATCAAGAAACGAACCCCATTCCAAGTTTCGCAGGATGACGTTAATACCTAGATTCTTTTTCCAGTCCTGCTGAATAACCTCGGCAATATCTCGATGACTGTCAGCCGTGTTGTACAGAATCTCTATCTGCGGCAACCCTTTACCGTTGGGATAGCCAGCCTCTGCCAGTAATTGACGGGCCAGCTCCACATTGTGCCCACTTCCCTGATAACCTTCATACCCAATCATTCCCGGAGGCACGAAACTACTGGCCGGTAATTGTCCACCTTTGACGACATTGTCGACGATTGAGCGTTTGTCAATTGCCAGGTTGAGGGCGCGACGAACTTTGGGGTGATTCAGCGGAGGCTTGGCAGTATTGACTCGATAAAAGTACGACGCCAGAAACGGAGTCGAGACGAAATCATCTCGTTTTTTCAAGATGGGAATCATCGTATTGGGTGGAGTTGTGTCCCAGTCGAGTTGACCTGTTAAATACATGTTGAGACTTGTTGTTTCAGATTGAATCGACATCACATCGATGCTTGCTAGTTCAACTTCTGCAGCGTTCCAGTACTGTTCGTTTTTTATCAAGCGAATGCGATCACGAATGCGCCGTTCTTTGAGACGAAAGGGACCGTTGGTCACAATATTCTCGGCTTTAGTAAACCTCCGCGCACCGTACTGTTCAACACAACCACGGTGCACTGGGTGCAGCGGATAGAACGCTACCAACTCTGGAAAGAATGCTGTCGCGCTGTTCAGTGTGACCTCTAGGTCCTGGGGCGATAACACTTGGATACCCACTTCGTTGAAATCGTAAAGAACGTGTTGGCAAGGTTGAATGTCGGATAATGGAAAATCACCCCTGTAGGATTGCTTGAGCTCGTCTATCCCCGCCAGTGAACCGTCCGCGGAGACAGCGTAGGCGATGGTCTCCGTGGCTGGTGTGTTGCTCGATTCGTTTTGAAACTCAACTACAAAAATTGCTTTGCCCGAAATTGCCTCGATGTCATCTGCCGCGTCAGCTTCTTGGTTGTCAGTGCCTGCGGTATCAGCAGCAGGCGGTGGTAATATCAACTCCCGCAAAATACCTCGGCGAATCGTACCGCGGGGAAATAACTCCGGCGTCTTGCGATCAGCTAACTCGACCTCAACCTTATCGCCTACGGCTAACTGGACCGTGTTGAACTTCTCAGCTCCGCGGACATAGAACAACTGATAGTTGTACTCCGAGGCAGTCTCTGGGTGCAGAAACCGCATCCAGGACCAAGCGAAATCTGTAGCTGTGACTGGATCTCCGTTGGTCCACCGCGCGTTTTCGCGAATGTGGAAACGATAAACGGTACCGTCAGCGTTTACTGTAAAACGGTCCGCCATACCTCGCGCAACCGGTTTCATCGGAATTCGTCCCAACTCATCAGGCTCACCCGCTGGCATCGACCGCAATAAACCCTCGAACAATGCATTGATGACGCGGCCTTCAGGACTTCCTGTGGCTTGCGCTGGATCCATCGTTTTGATTTCTGCGCCGTTGTTAAACACAAAATCAGCGCGCGGCAATGTTCCCATACTGACTGCCCAAACGACAGCCCCTAATAAAACGAGCAAAATTAAGAGTGGAAAAAACTTGCGTACCAACTTTGATACCAACCTTCTAAAGTGTTTGATCAAACGCTTATCAATAGGGCGCATTGAATAACAACAATGTTACAGCACATCAGCAACAATGCAATCGATGCAAACGTGCTTCTTGTGCTTGTTCAAATTTAAGTTTATTTCCGCTTGATTATGGGTGTTTCCGGTTGAATTCAACCAATGTTGACTTTCTTTCAAAAAATCTGCCCAAATCATGGCGGCTTTGATAGCTGCTTCGGGAGTAACAATGTAGGGAGTGTTGTAAAGATTGCGACATAATGACATTTGTTTGTTGCCGAATACACCGAAAATTGGGTATTTTTCCCATTTTTCGATTTTTTGGCGCCCTACTGCGTCCCGTTTTCACGCCTAACACCCTATGCAACATAAGTACGACTGTAGGGCTAGCCCACAGACCGACCCCTATAGCGACCCACCTATGAATGATTCTCCGCAAGAAGTTGAGAAACACGATCCTTTAAAGGAGGTCGTTTCTTCAAATCCGCCAGAGCAGCCGGTACCGACCATCTCCAATTTGCGCGACGACTTAGCGCAACAACTTGTACCTTCATTAAAGGCCTTGTCGGATATCACTCGGTTGCGTCTGTTCCTAGTGTTATCCGCATGCAAAGAAATGAATGTGCGCGACCTCTGTAAAACAGTCGGAAAAAACCAACCAACGGTCAGTCATCATTTGTCGTTGATGCGCAAAGTCAATTTTGTGACGACCCGTATCGATGGGAAAACTCATTACTATCGTATTGTGCCCGAACAAATTGAAAAAGTGATCGCTCACATTTTCAAAACCAACGTTGGCCATGCCGGCTATCTACAATTCCCGAAATTCCAAGTCGAGTATCATCCACGCGACAAGGGAATTCTACCGACGGAAGCCTCAGATGAGCCAACCGATCCTAACACAAGCCTCCGCGACACAATCTAGAATTAATGCTCACCTTCACATTAATTAGTGGTTCCAGTTTACCTGCCGCAGGCGGATGTCAATTCGTGGTTCAAAACGACCGAATATCTAACGCCCCCACCAGATCTCCCCGACCGACTAGTTCGGAAATTGGCGGCAGTATTCATAGAGTGCCATGCTAGCGGCCGTTGCAGCGTTATATGAAAACGGTTCTCCCCACACTGGAATCTCGATCGTCTGATCTAATATCTCGAGCACATCATCGATAATGCCTTTGCGTTCATGGCCAATAATCAATACGCACTTAGCTGGGAATCTGAATTGATGGATGTTTTGTGAATTGGTTGTTTGTTCGAGACCTATCAGCGGGTAGCCTGCACGCTGCAATTTTTGCAAAACCGGACGCAGACTGCGACGCACCTCAAAAGACATCTGTTGCTCCCCACCGCGCGATATCTTGGAGTCGATCTTTACATTTCCGCAAGCAATAAATCGTGTGACTCCGCAACAGGCAGCAGCCCGTACCATCCGCGATACATTGATATGACTCTGCATTTCCGGACAAGCAATGATCAGCTCCCGCGGCTCTCGCAATGACGTTACCTGTTTGTGACGCTGGTGAACAAATTCCGACATAACATCACTCCCCGTACACAGATTGGTGAATCTTCAAAAAAAAGCCGCCATAGTACAAACATACTACGGCGGCTAGTAACTACCCCGCTAGGATTTGAACCTAGAATATGGGAACCAAAAACCCAGGTGTTACCATTACACTACGGGGTATCTTATCCACCAACAAATTAATATTTTCACTAATGAATAGCCCGTATTATATACCCAAAAAACCGATTCACGACCAGCAGAGTATCGCGTGCAATTCATAGAAATGGGGCTTTTTTCCAATGCAGGTATGCAATCAAGAAACCCAGAAAATCCCCCTTAACGATTCACAACCGTAAAAGCCAGTTGTTCCAACTCCATAGCTAGGTCCACGCCGATTACTCGTACATTGTCGGGGACGTTAATGGTAACCGGCGCGAAATTCAAAATGCCTTCGACTCCAATTTCCACAACTACGTCGGCAATCGATTGAGCTACTTGAGATGGCACTGCGATCGCGGCTAAACGAATCTTGTGCTCCCACGCGACTGTTCTTAATTGATCCATACTATAAACTGGCACGCCTTCGATCCGAGTACCAATTAATTTTGGGTCGACATCAAACGCCGCAACAAATCGAAACCCCTGTTGGTTAAAGCCCTTGTAACGCAACAAAGCGCGCCCCAGATTACCAATACCAACCAGAGCAACATTCCAAGTCGAGTCGGTTCCCATGATGCGTTTGATAGCAAAAACCAACTCTTGACACTTGTAGCCAATGCCCGGATGCCCAAATTGTCCAAAATGGGCGAGGTCCTTTCGAACTTGAGCACCGTTGAGACCCAATAGTTTTCCTAACTCAGTACTATTGGTTGTTTCATTGCCATCACGCAGCAAATGCTGAGCTTCGCGGAGGTATAAACTCAAGCGACCCATAACGGCGCGCGGCACCGTAGGGTCTCCATCGGCATTAAAAAGCTGAGTTTTTTTATCGGTCATTAAAACAAATCTACCGCATAAAGCTCTTTTACTGAACAACCAAAAATAACAGCCTAAAGAAAAACCGTCAGACCACATCATACTGTTTATTGCGAGCCAAGGTGACTTAGCAACCAATGATCACGTTCACAAGTGTTAGTCAGAGTCTTAAATCATAGGTTAATCCGTGTTAATTGCCACGATTACCAAGACCATGCTAAATGCCCCACAAGAGGTAAACAACACCGTACAGTACAGACAACCGATACCACCGGACACAATGTCAGACTGTTTTCGTCACTCAACCCTTTTTACTTAAACCTCCTATCTTTTATCGGTAACTCTTGATGTAGCTAGTGGTAGATAGACCAATCTACCCTCAAGGCGGCTATTTTTATTATCCGATAATAAAGATAAGCGTCGACTCTAGTGCCAGGACACACAATGACTGGGGCCAGTAGGAATTGGGCCTCCAAACTTCAACTCAATCAAGTATTGAGCGGGTTTGGGTCACTTGATGGAACAAGGTCGATCGCAGAGTTGTTACCAATGTAATTGGTGAGAACTCTTAATAACCATGATGCGAGTTATATTGAAATCCATTTTGTGAAATTCGAATTTTCGAAAGAGTACCCCTTACTATGAATACCCGATGGAGTGTGTCCACCGTTGCAGTCATTTTTTGCATGCTGCTTTCCAACACAGCGGAAGCTGGATATTTAGGTCTAGCTAGTTATCGCAATTGCGGGATTGCGGAACCGGCCACGTTTATTGAGGCTCAACCCCTTACACAAACAGTTATGCGCACTCGGCGACGAGTCGTTTTGGAACAGCAACAGGTAACGTGCTACAAAACGGTCTACAACAAAATCGTTGAGAACAAAGAAGTAGAGTGCGTTAAGTACATCACCGAGTCGAAACTAAAAGACGTTAACTACACGGTCCGTCGGCCCGTGTACGAAACAAAATATCGAACGGTAAACTACACAACGTCGAAACCCGTCTGGGAAACCAAAACGCGGACGGTCAACCATACGGTTCGCAAGCCAGTTTGGGAAACTCGCACTAAGAGCTTTACCTACAATGTGTTTAAGCCTGTCTGGGAAACCAAGTCTCGCACGATTGACTACACCGTTTCCAAACCAGTATACGAATCTAAAGTTCGCACCATTAGTTACAACGTGACGCGACCGGTATGGGAAACGAAGTCTCGCACGATCAAATACACAGTCCACAAACCTGTGTGGGAAACCAAAACCCGTGTAATTAACTACACCGTGCGTAAGCCTGTATATGAAACCAAGACACGAACGGTTTCCAACGTGATCCGCAAACCTGTGCACTACACAAAAACGATTCAAATTAAAACGGGCCACTGGAAAACTGAAATCACAGAATGCCCTGGACCTATCCGTCGCCGCGTTGTACGCACTCCTGGCTGTTGGACTTGGGATCCCTCCGCTTGTCGACGAATTTACATTCCCGGAGAGTGTCATGTGGTCGAAATCCAATGTCCGCCACGCCAAATTTGCAAACGCATCTGGGTTCCAGAAATCACAACACAAGAAGTCCCTTGTGTAAAATACGTTCGCGAAACTGTGACTAAACAGATTCCCTATACAGTTTGCCGCTGGGTCAATGAAGCGAAACAACGCACTTGCACTTACCGAGTTTGCAAAATGGTACCGGAAACCAAATCCAAGACCTGTAATTACCGAGTGTGTCGGATGGTAACGGAAACCAAAACGAAGCAAATACCTTATACGGTTTGTCGAATTGTGAAAGAAACAAAACAACGCACGGAGACGTACAACGTGTGCCGCATGGTTCGCGAACAGAAGGTACGACATTGCAACTACAAAGTGCTGCGGATTGTATCGGAAACCGTCACTCGACAACAAACCTATCGTGTTTGTCGCATGGTTGAAGAAGCCAAGACCAAGCAAATACCTTATCAGACTTGCCGCTACGTCACGGAAACTAAAACCAAACAGGTTCCCTACACGGTTCGCAAGCCGATCACTTACACGAAAGTTGTGCAAACATGCAAAACTGTGCCAACTCAAGTGGCTTACACGGTCACACGCTGTGTACCACGTATTATCTGTGAACAAGTGCCGGTCACGATTTGTGTACCCAACCCTTGCAGCCTACTGAGACGCCGCTTTATCCTCGATTGCTGCAACTAAGACTCGTTGGTGGACCACTGGACATGGTCTATTGCGCTGACAGTGGTACACACAGCGCTGGCTCGTGATCTTTATCTAGCCGCATGATGTACAGCAGCGCAATGTAGTCGTACAGCCCATGCGCAACCACAGCGGGCAATAGCGAATCGGTTAGCAGGACTAAATAGCCAAAATAGATCCCCATGGCAAAAGTCAAAACGAAGTACATCGGGGTTAATGCATGCAACCCGCCGAATACCAACGCCACAATCAGAATCGCTGTCCACTGAACCACCACTGGGGACCACGCATCCGGTAACAACCAGCCAACCCCCTGAATCCCAAATCCACGGAACAGCCATTCTTCACCAAAGCCAGCTCCCAGCGCTATTAAGAACAGAGCCCAACTTGGCATGCCCCTAAAAAATGGAGCCAGTTTTGTTTGCACTAATTCACGCAATTCTACCAACGGTCGCCACGGCACCATCGCTGTGAGCACGATTGACAGTAACATGGGAATCGTAGCAAACAGCCCAAATGCTACTCCCCAACTCCAAGGATCCTCGCCCCGTAATTGCCCCGTGATCGAATCTGCCTGAGGCAAATCACATACCCACATCATGACCAACGCAAGGGGCACCATCAGGTATTCCGCCACTACAAATTTAGTGAATATACGTTTCCAGCTTTCAGGCTCCTGCGGAGCAACCTCGAGCATTACATCTGCTAGGTCATCTACTTCGTCCACAATGAATTAACCATTCTTCGTTAAATTTCTCTCTGCCGTTGACGCTAAGTGCTAGCCTCTTGGTCGATTGACAAAACACATATTTCGCTGGTAGATTGGACAACTTATAGCTACCCCTGCTTAATCAACGTTAAGCATCCCTTTATAAAAACACAACCGTAGATAAGAGACTTTATTCCCCTTGTTGGAAACCAAGTCTTGATTAGGGTAGAAAAACAACCACCCTTCGTTTGGCAAACTATATTTGTCAAATGACAAACACATAAACAAAAATCTATTCAAAATAAGACACTTCCTTATTTCGATCATCGCAGCGGTCACTGTACTAATATTGTTTGCTTTCGTAGGCATCCGGTTTAGACCGCCCTTCGAGTCAATAAGTTTCTGACAGATCGAATTCACAACAAATTATCCCCTACTACATTAGGACATCAAGTCAATATGGCAACTAAGAATCGTATCGCAACTAGTCGTACTAAGAAAATGGTTTACTACTTTGGTAAAACCAAAACCGAAGGCAAAAATGTATCCAAAGACATCCTTGGCGGCAAAGGTCTGAACCTTGCGGGCATGACCAATATTGGGCTACCAGTCCCTCCAGGGTTTACGATCACCACAGAAGTTTGTGCCAGCTACTATGACCAGAGCCAAAATCTTCCGACAGGTTTGATGGATAGTGTCAAGAAAAACATCCGTACTCTTGAACGAGAACTGAAGAAAACGTTTGGCGATTCCAAGAATCCGCTGTTGTTATCCGTCCGTTCTGGAGCGGCTGTATCAATGCCAGGCATGATGAACACCATCTTGAACCTTGGTTTGACCGACGTTGCAGTTGAAGGACTTGCAGCAGCCACTGGCAACCGTCGCTTTGCCTACGATGCCTATCGTCGACTGATCAATATGTATGGCGATGTTGTCATGGGGATAGACCACGAACACTTCGAAAAAGAATTCGACATCATTAAGAAGAAATACAAAGTTGCTGATGATACCGATGTCCCCGAACAAGGACTCGTCGAATTAGTCGCAGCCTACAAAAAAGCCTACAAGAAACACACTCGTTCAGACTTCCCACAAGACCCGATCGAACAGCTGAAGATGGCCGTCGAAGCAGTCTTTTCTTCTTGGAACACCCACCGCGCTGTCCGTTACCGTGAAGTCGAAGGAATTCGCGGTCTACTGGGAACAGCGGTTAATGTCCAGGCGATGGTTTATGGTAACATGGGCGACGATTCTGGAACCGGCGTTGCATTTACTCGAAACCCTTCAACTGGCGAGAATAAGTTTTACGGTGAGTTCCTGATCAATGCACAGGGTGAAGATGTGGTCGCTGGTATACGAACCCCACAACCCGTCATCGAAATGCGTAAATGGAACGATTCGATTTACAAACAACTCATCAGTATCAAAAGCGTTCTCGAAGAAAACTATCGCGATATGCAGGACATCGAATTCACGATTGAGAAGGGTAAGTTGTTCATGCTACAGACTCGTAATGGGAAACGAACCGGTGCAGCCGCTGTCAAAATGGCGTGTGACATGGTTCGCGAAAAACTCATTACCGAAAAAGAAGCCCTGCTGCGGATACCCGCGAACGATCTGACTCAACTTTTGCTTCCCAGTTTCACGGTAGCCAGCAAAGCTAAAGCTGAACTTCTGACCATCGGACTACCCGCATCGCCGGGAGCATCCGTTGGCAAGCCAGCATTCTCAGCAGAAGAAGCCGTCAAGCGAACTGCTGCTGGTGAAAAGGTGATCTTGGTTCGTAAGGAAACCAGCCCCGAAGATATTGATGGAATGCATAGCGCGGCTGGTATCCTCACAAGCACCGGTGGGATGACAAGTCACGCCGCTGTTGTCGCTCGTGGCTGGGGACGCTGCTGTGTCGCTGGAGCGGGTGAAGTCCATATCAATGCAGACACTCGTACGTTCACAATTAATGGTCGCAAGTTCAACCACAAGGACGTGATTAGCTTAGACGGCTCAACCGGTGAAGTCATGCGGGGTGCCGTGGAAACTTCCCAACCTTCGCTTTCCGGAGACTTCTCACGAATCATGCGTTGGTCCGATAAATATCGTCGACTCGATGTCCGCACCAATGCCGACACGCCAGCCGATGCACAAAGAGCTCGTGATTTTGGAGCTCAAGGTATAGGTTTGTGCCGCACCGAACATATGTTCTTCGAAGGGGATCGTATTCTAGCGATGCGAGAAATGATCCTTGCGGAAAACGTAAAGGACCGACGCCAAGCACTTAGAAAACTATTACCTTTCCAACGTCGAGACTTCGTTGGGATTTTCACAGCGAAATACCAATCCTAGTGATTTGAAATTACAAATATGTTTGCGATCTTCGGGTACGGCAGTCTTATAAGCACGAAG
>DTSG01000282.1 GCA_012965455.1 Planctomycetaceae bacterium
GACTATGATGCCCAATGGCTCAAAGCGATTCCCGCTGAACTTATTCGCCGCGATTATGGCTGTGGTGACCCCGCCAAGTACGTACAAACGGGCGATCATGTGCTCGATTTGGGATCAGGCGGCGGAAAGATCTGTTACATTGCTTCGCAAGTTGTGGGGCCGGCGGGTCAAGTCACCGGTGTCGATATAAACGACGACATGCTCGTATTAGCACGCCAATTTCAGGGCGAAGTTGTCGAGAACATTGGCTGGGATAATGTCTCATTTCGCAAGGGACGAATTCAAGACCTCAAACTCGACCTAGATCAATTTGCAGAGTATTTACAAACATCACCAGCGCATGACGCCAACAGTTGGGTTGCCGCGGAACAACATGCCGAGACACTGCGACACACTTCGCCTATGATTGCAAATGAGGGTGTTGATGTCGTCGTTTCAAATTGCGTTCTGAACTTAGTGAGAAACGAAGATCGCATACAATTGTTCAACGAGATTTTTCGCGTGCTAAAGCCCGGTGGTCGCGCAGTCATCAGCGACATTGTTGCTAATGGGCCTGTTCCGCAACATTTACAAGACGATGCAACGTTATGGAGTGGCTGTATCAGCGGGGCCTTTGAAGAACATGCTTTTGCCAACGCCTTTACCAATGCCGGTTTTGTTGAAGTTGAAATTCTCGTCCGCCAAAACGAACCCTGGCAAACTGTTGAGGGAATCGAATTTCGCAGCATGACTATCCGCGCTTGGAAACATTACAAATCCCAAACCCCTGATGCAATCAATCTCAGCGATGACGACTGTTGTGACCCAAACGGTAACTGCTGCTGAAATGGGCCCTCTACCGACAAGTAAATTTCAAAATAAACCAACACCAAACACACATATCACGTTTAGGAAAGCGTCATGATTCACGTCACCGCCACCGCATACATTGTTAAGGGACGACGGCAAGAGTTTATCCGTGAATTCAACGCCAACATCCCCAATGTTTTAACGGAAAAAGGCTGTATCCAGTACATACCAACAGTCGACTTAGTAAGCGGGATTGAGCGGCAAATTCCACCGGAAGAAGACACTGTTGTTATCATCGAGCAGTGGAAAACGATTGAAGATTTAGAAAAACACCTCGTCGCACCACACATGTTGGAATATCGAGAGCGTGTCAAAGATTTGGTTCGCTCGGCCGAATTACGAATAACCACATCCCAGTTGAACTCCGAAAATGCGTGACCTTTTACCACAATTATTGGAAATCGCCGCCGGCAAACGTGACGCCGTTTACTGCCGCTTAGTCGAAACACGTGGCAGTACCCCCCAAAAACCGGGAGCGACAATGCTGATCTATGCCGATGGTTCCCAAGCAGGAACATTGGGAGGTGGATGCGTTGAAGCCGAGGTTAAACGTAGAGCACTTGGAATATTAACCCGTGGCACGGGTGACGGAGAGATTGCACTCTTTCAACTCGATAACGATTATGGTTGGGACGATGGACTTATTTGCGGTGGCCGTATGCACATTTTGTTGCAACCGGTACAAACAACTGAAGTCCGTGAATATCTGACTCAACTGACCGAGTTGATTGTCCAATCACCCGGTTTTGTGGAGGCGATCGCATTTGACCAAGGCAACGAATCCGACCCTGCCACATTGATTTTGTTTGACGAAAAAGCTCAACAAATTGCCTCACTTGGCGTAACCGATGCGACACTCGTCGAATCAATTTCTGCCATGGTGTCACCACTTACCGAACGACCAAAAGCAATCGCTCAAAACGGCATTGCGATTCTTCCGGTGTTAGAGCAATGCCGTTTGTTAATCGTCGGCGGAGGGCACATTGGAAAAGCCGTGGCAGATATTGCCTATGACTTAGATTTTGATGTGTGGGTATTGGATGACCGCGAATCGATTGTCTCGGAGGATCGATTCCCGCGTGCTACCAAGCGTTTGGTCGGCAGTGTTGATCAGGTCCTGCCGGGATTAGCGATTGATAGTGATACGTATTGTCTAATTGTAACTCGAGGCCACAACCATGATGAAGAAGCACTTTATTACCTAGCACCTCGTGGCGCTCGATATATTGGTATGATCGGGTCAAAACGAAAAATTCGAATGATCTTTGATGATTTGCAAACACAAGGAATATCCGCCGAAGATTTAGAACAAGTGCACGCACCGGTCGGCATCGAAATCGGATCACAAACGGTCATCGAAATTGCCATCAGTATTTGTGCAGAACTCATTTCGCATCGCAATTGCAATGGAACGATCATCGGTCGACCTGCAAAAATTGAGGTGCAACGGTGAACAGCTTTGCCATTATACCTGCGGCAGGTTTGAGTCGTCGGATGGGTGAACCTAAGCTGTTGAAAACGTATCGCCACAAACCGCTGATCCAACACACACTCGAGGCTTGGTGTCTAAGTCGGGTCGACCGCGTGTTGGTCGTCATACGTGCAGATGACCATGCCCTGCAGGCACTGTTACAGAATATTGGGCAACGCTTGTCATTTAACATCGTACTTGCCGATGCACCGCCGGAAATGAAAGATAGCTTTTGGGCTGGATGGACGCATTTGCAAAAATCGTCTGAGTTGTCTGGAAATGATGTAATCTTGATGGCGCCTGCAGATATGCCTCATTTATCCAGTTCGATCATTAACCAGCTCTTGGATTTCCACCCGCAGCACCCTAATTCAATCCTTGCACCAGAATACCAAGGACGCCGCGGCCATCCCGCACTGTTTCCCGAAATAGTCGCCCAAGCAGTTTCTCAGCTTACAAGCAATCAAGGACTGAATGCTCTATGGGAACAATTCCCCCATCAAACGATAGCCGTCGATACGGACGATTCATTTGGTGACTTTGATACGCCACAAGATTGGTCAGATCGCTAGTGGTAATAATGTCAGGCGTTGTTACGGTCGCTTAACACATGCAATAGCCGGTCCAAATCATCCTGATTATTGTACGCATGGGGGCTTATCCGCAGTCGTCCGGCGCGACAGCTCAATACGACACGGTTGTCCATGCAGAGCTGACGCACTCGTGATAAATCCTCTCCAGGAAAATCAAATGACAGAATGCCTGACTGGTAGGCACGGTCTTCAGGTCCAAATAATTCAGCTCCCAAGTCGACCAGCGCAGTGCGGGCCACAGCAATGTAATCTAGAATCTGCTCCGCTAT
>DTSG01000283.1 GCA_012965455.1 Planctomycetaceae bacterium
GTACGGGTCGCATTTCCCCGGCAAGCGAGAGTTCTCCGACGATGGCGTATTCTAGGAGTCGGTCATGGATGAGTGAGTCGGTGCTGGCGAGCATGCCAATCGCGATTGGTAGATCAAACGAGGCGGCATGTTTGGGGAGTTCAGCGGGAGCTAAGTTGATAGTGATGTGATCATAGGGAGCGCGAAATCCCGCATTGCTAATTGCACGGCGAACACGCTGGCTACTTTCACGTACAGCCTTTTCAGGAAGTCCGACCGTCGTAATCGTCGGATTCGAATTGGGTGAACTGGAGTTTATAAGTGTGTCGACTTCGACATCCACGATGTGAGCATTCAGACCGACGGTCGTCAGTGTTTTGAGCCGCGCGAGCATGGCGTTACCTCTTGCAAATAGAGTCTCTGCAAAGGGGCAATCTGTGGGGTGCTGTTATTGTGGTCCCGCTGCGAGCGAGTTGCAAGCGGCGACCTGACAGCGAGGTGACACTTCGCCACGGCTGATTTACAGAGGCTTGTTGGGGTCGTCGATTTGACCGGCGGCGTTGTTCGTGGGGTCGTAGCGGCGTTTGTGGTCGGTGGAATGCTCGCGGCGTTCAAGACCAGCGCGGCTCAAGAGACTGCGACCCAATACAGTACGCACGGCATCATCGTCAGCTGGAGGTGGACCTGTTGCACCTAAATCAGCTGGGTCGTAATCCATCGTGTAGATATGCTTAGCAAATTGAATACTGCATCCAGGGTCAAGCCGTTTGGTGTTGACGCGAATGCCTTCTACTCGAGTTCCATTGCGACTATTCAAATCGCGGGCAAACCAGTAACCCTTGTTGATGTAGAGCTGGCAATGGTGTGCTGACACATTCTTGAATCGCAAAACGATGTCGCAGCTTTCACGTCGCCCAACGAGTAGCGATTTGTCTAGCAGCGGAATAGAGTCGCCGCCGCCGATCGGTTCAAGTTGTCCGTACTCACTCATGTTAGGGTACCAATTCGTCTTTGCTGTATTATTAATTGAGGTTCAGAGAGGTGTTTGGTGGGGAGTATATGGAAGATTATCGGATATTTGATATCGCCACTGGAACATATCAACGAGTACTGTCCGTGAGGAGCACTTTCAATATTCAAAATGTTCGGTTAATGTGGTTATGACTATTAACCATACTTGCTATTTTATGACACAACGGGAAATCGTCAAATCCTAATTGAAATTGTTTTTAATAAAGCACCAATAAATACGGATTTATTGTTCTATGTATAACGTTGCCACTCGTAAACGCCCAACGCCGAACTGGCGTGATGCTGGGCTCAGGTATCACACATTGAACCACCATTTTAAGGGGGTGTTTGGCGAGCGAGTCCAGAAAGTCAGTTTAGACGCGGGTTTTACATGTCCCAATGTTGATGGTTCCGTGACCACCGGCGGCTGCACATTCTGTGATAACCGTAGTTTTAGCCCAAGCCGCCGGATTCCACGCCAAGATATCATGGACCAACTTGACGTTGGAATCACTCGTCTGCAAGCCTTCTATAATGTTAAGAAGTTTATCGCCTATTTCCAACCAGCCACCAATACGTACGCCCCCGTCGAAAAACTACGACCCTTGTACGAGGCTCCGCTGTCACATCCGCAAGTCGTTGGTATGGCGATCGGAACTCGACCAGATTGTGTCGCTGATGACGTACTAGACTTGCTTGATGAAGTGGCTGAGAAGACTTACTTGAGTGTCGAGTATGGCATGCAAACGATGCATGACCGATCGTTGGACTGGATGAATCGCGGCCATCATCATGATGCGTTCCTGGATGCAATGCACCGTAGTAAGGATCGCGGCTTTGATATCTGCGCTCACGTAATTCTAGGCTTGCCCGGGGAAAGCCATGAAGACATGTTGGAGACGGCTCGTGAACTGGCGCGAGTCAAAGTGGATGCGGTCAAAATCCATAATCTATACGCAGTCAAAAATACAGAGCTCGCCGATCAACTGAAGCGTGGTGAAGTTAGCATGCTTGACCGTGACAATTATGTGCGAGCGGTCGTTGAGTTCCTGGAGTTGACCCCGCCGGCGGTGGTGGTCGAACGAGTCAGTGGGGATGCGCCGCCAGACTACTTCGTGGCGCCCCAGTGGTGTCAGGATAAACCGGCAGTGCGGGATGCTATCGCTGCCGAAATGGAAAAACGTGATACTTGGCAAGGTGCCGCAGTGGACGCTGAGGGTGGATAGCGGGCCCATTTTTTAATTGTAACGCCGTGGGGAAAAGGATTACAATAATCATAGCGCGGCGGCCTCAACGCCCGCGAATTACAAATTAACAACACTCGGTGACCTCAGTGGGGAGTCGTGTAACAATGTTCGGTTCTCGTTCAACTCCAAGTCGCTATCCAGAAATGACGGTTCGCGGCACACCCCGTGAGATGGGACGGCAAATTGGAGATGCAGTCGGTGATCTGGTGCGCGGGTTTTGTGATGAGGCTTTGTCATCCATTAACAAAACTGTTTCCATTGACCGCGACACAGCCGCTCGAATTAGTAATGAATCGCTAGCGTATGTTCGCCAATTTGCACCGCACCTTGTCGAAGAACTGCATGGCATGGCCGAAGCGAGTGTCGTCTCGATCGAAAATCTAATGCTCTTACAGGTTCGCAATCAATTCAATGATGCGCTGGCGCAGGGGCTATGCGGTCCACCAGGGTGCACCGCATTGTCGATCGGGGCAAACAGCATGCAATCGGGAAGAGGGGTTGTCGCTCAGAACTGGGATGCGGATCCCGCGCTGGATCCCTACACCCTAGTATTAACACGCCAACCGGATACCGCTCCCTCCTATATGAGTGTCACTCAAGCGGGGCTGATCTCCTATATCGGCATGAACACGGCCGGTCTTGCCGCTTGCGTAAATACCCTGCCTGCACCGGCTCGAGATGTGGGCGTACCGCATTACTTTTCGTTACGCACGATGTTTGAGCAAACGTCATTAGCAGCAGCGGTTGATGTGCTCGCATCGGCGCACCGCGCCATCCCCGTAAACATTATGATGACGACGCCTGATGGGCCAGCGGATGTTGAAGGATATATTGATGACGTGAAATTGTTGACCGACGAATCGCTGTTGCTACACACCAACCACTGCTTGTGTCCGGATCGTACGTCGATCAATGATGAATATCCGGAATTGATCCAGTCTGT
>DTSG01000284.1 GCA_012965455.1 Planctomycetaceae bacterium
GTGCCGGAAGAAAAGGTCCTGCCGGAACTCGCCCTTCTCGACGCTTTCCTCGAGGGTGCGATTTGTTGTGGCGATCACCCGGACATCGACCTTCACAGTCTTGTTGCCACCGACCCGCTCGAACTCCTGCTCCTGCAACACACGCAGCAGCTTGGCCTGCATCGCCAATGATATTTCGCTGATTTCGTCCAGCAGTATGCTGCCCTCATGGGCCAATTCAAACCGACCCTGCCGCTTGGACACCGCGCCGGTGAACGCGCCTTTCTCGTGGCCAAAAAACTCGCTCTCGATCAGCGTCTCCGGGAGTGCGGCGCAGTTGATCTTGATAAACGGCTTCTGCGCCCTCGGGCTCTGCGCGTGCAAGGCTCGGGCGACGAGTTCCTTGCCGGTCCCACTCTCGCCCTGGATAAGAACGGTGACCTGAGTCTGCGCAACCCTCTTGATCAATGTGCGGGTTTCAGCAATCAGGTCGCTTCCCCCCAGGATTTCCCGGTCCGCATCATCCACCGCGCCTTCCACCATGGCGGCATTGGCCCTGGCGATATGGTTGAAATTGCCGGCCTTGTGCAGTGCGATCTCGATTTGCTCGCGAGAGAAGGGCTTGGCCAGATAGTCAAAGGCGCCCGCCTTGAAACAATCCAGCACGAAGGAGTCCGGTTCGCCGTTGACCAGCGGAATCAAGAGCGGCTTTTCAGCCCGTTGATTGAGATCCCCGAAAAAATCGAGCAACTTGCACTCCGGTAATTTCGCATCGATAAAGATCAGGTCGAACTCATCCTTGCCGAGATAATTGTAGACATCCTGTATCGTACCCGCCTCGGCCACATCAATCCTCTTGCTGCGGATAAATTCAGCCACCGTTCGACGAAGATTCTCGTCGCCCTCGGCCAATATGACCTTTTCAAGTGGCATCTGGTTCTACTGAGGCCTGTCAGGTTGAGTGGCGCTGGTACATTCCGGCGACCGCCGTCGGGTTGTTCTGCCGTGAAGAGGGTAACCGATCCGGCGGGGCCATGCCATGCTGAAGTATCATTTTTTCATTCTCACGGTCGAGCATCACGGTTTTCATGATGAGATCCATGTTTTGCTTGATTAGATTCGAGACATCCATGCTTTTTGCCCTCTCAGCGGGCGAAAGCTGCCCCCAAAGCGCCTTGTGCGCCTTGACACGAACCATTGAGCCCGTGACGCGCTCCAGCAATTCCTTCCTGCGGTCGGCATGGGCGTAGGCATCCCTCGGGGTTGGCGAGTTGAGAATCCGGTTTTCCTTCTGGACCAGATCGTAGGCCTCCCCGCAAATCGTCAGGTGTTCATTAAGCTCATTTATGAGAGAATTCTGCATTTTGTGTTATTTCTTTCGGAGCTGGGACGCTCTGCCTGTTCAGTTCACGCTGCGCACTGAGAAAAGCTGTAACAAGAAGACTGTCTGGATTGAAAGGGTATTTCGCAGGATCCAGGTTCGAAAGTGCATCCACCAACAAGGTTCCCCGGCCCTGTGAGCGGAGCGGATCCCAACCCGATTGCAGGGATTCCATCTCACTCCTGTACTCTGCGACCAATTCCTCGCGTATGTTTTCCAGAAAAATATCCCTGAACTCATCGGGATAATGAACTGAATCAGGAAAGCCCGGGCTCCGCAGGATGGCCAGCGCACTTGAGTAGGCATCTCTCGCCATTTGAGCGCCGGACACCCGGGTCTCACTGGAGCCTTCACGTTGAAGGAGACCATTGGATGCCGCCGCCGGGTTGAGTTTCGAAACACAAACCCCCATCATCACTGCCGCCGTAAAGCCAACATCACGCAGCCCTGACTTTTGAGCGTCCCGAACAATCTCCGACAAAAGCGGGTAAGCCGTCAGATAGTCTCCGTCATCCACCAGGCGCTTGGCGATTCTCGTCTTGGCAAGCACCGCCCATTTCGAACTGGCCCCACCTTCCGATTGAATGAAATACCGGAAGAACTGAGCCTCCCCCTCTTCAGCCTTGCCAATGGCTAGCAACGATTCCAGCAGCAAAAAGGCAACCTCGTCCCGGTCTTCGTCGTTCGATGCGGATAACGCCGCTCCTTCCGCTGCCGCCTGGTTCAGAACCCGGAGGTAAATCTCACATGCCGGGATACAATTTGCATAAGCGTCTTGAATTTCATCCAACCCAAGCACTGAGGAATGTGTGCGCTTGTACCTTGCCGACTCCGCCCTCGAACGAATTTGCCCAAGCAGATAATCCAGACTGGACAACGAACCCGACTCCACCGATGCGACCAGGCGATCAAAATGACTGACGGCCTGGTCGTGCAACTTGCCGGCAAACGCCGCGGTGGACTCCCTCAAATGCTTCCCCCTGGCTTCAGCTAAAATGGCATAGCCAATCGACAGGCTTGCCCTCTTTCGAATGCCGGCAACATCCTGTCGCAACAGATCCGCCTCGCTGCTTTGCGAGTGGCTTATCTTCTCCATATCGCCGCACCACAGCAAAGCCTGGTTATACTTTGAAGCTGCAACGCCGTAGCATCCCGCCAGTTGGTGGATATCCCCGCTCGCAAGGTAACCATGCCCCGCCTTTGGGTGGCTGTAATTCTTGGCAAGAAAATGGTCCAGCACGCTTATGGCGATGAAAAAACGGTTCTGCCTGGTGGCCTTTTCAGACAACTGTCTGGTGTCCGGAAACACAGGGGTGCCATCTTCCCGCTCCATCAGTCTTGACCTTAGTTCAATCTCCAACAAAGGCAGGCCGGCGATTTCAGCAGATTTTGCCGCGTCACTTAATTGCCGGTGGCTGTCTGCAGAATTCGGGAAAATCAGGCAATGCGCAGTGAGGTACAAGGCTGCATCGAGGTACATTGCCAAGGTGGCTTCGTGTTTTTCGAGCAGACTCCTAGCCAAGGTTTCGTCGCCTCCGGCCAAGCGCTTGGCCTCGCTCTCCAGCGCTTGGCCTGCAACATCCCCCGAATGCCCCGGTGTTTTTCGGCTCAAATAAAAAGCTGTCAAACGTTGGTCAGCAGAGTTCGCCTTGGCCAAGCTTTCACGCCCCCTGGCCAGCAGCTTGTTTTTGATCTCCCGAAGGTCGGACAGATAAAGATCATTCTTGTCGCTGGTCGAAAACCCCTTCACATACAATCTTATCAGGTCGGAGCAGAAAAAAAACCGGCTCTCGGAATAAGCCTGGTCAATCAGT
>DTSG01000285.1 GCA_012965455.1 Planctomycetaceae bacterium
AACCGGATTGCTTGCCGGGCGCCTTTTGCATACGGTTGGCCGCTTGATGCTTCATTATCATTTTTATTACCGCACAATTCTATTCATGCTTTTGCTGGTTTTGGCCGAGCAATCTCGAGCAAGTGGGACTGGTGACAAGAGCGATAAAGAGAACTGTTGTGGTGGTGTAATTACCGTTAACTCCCAGATCTCGGGCCAGCGCGGGCCGGGTTATCGACTGTTGATCGTCGGCGGTGAGATCGCTAATAAGGGGGCGTGGCCATGGATTGTGTCCTTGCAAAAAGGCGGTGGGCATCATTGCGGAGGCTCGCTGATAGCCCCGCAATGGGTTCTTACGGCCGCACATTGTGTTGTGGATAGATCCAGGAACGCGCGCGGTGCCAAGACTTATACCGTGGCCGTGGGCGCCCACCGATTGAGCGGCATAGCGGAGACAATCAAGGTTTCCAAGGTGATCATGCATCCGGATTACGATGATGACAGCATGATAAATGACGTTGCACTGCTCAAACTTGAACGCCCGTTGAATGATGTGGAAATAATTTCAATTAACGGAAATGTATCTGTTCCAAAGGCAGGCACAGACGCAACCGTGATCGGTTGGGGGGCGCTCTCCGAGGATGGGGAGTATCCGGATGTCCTAAGACAAGTCACCCTTCCGATTGTCAGCAACGCTACTGCAAACAAGCCACAATCCTATAATGGAGATATTACCGGGCAAATGCTTGCAGCAGGGCTGAAGGATGGTGGCAAGGATTCCTGCCAAGGGGACAGCGGTGGCCCATTGGTGGTCAAGCAGGGTGGCAACTGGCTGCAGGTTGGCGTGGTCAGCTGGGGGCATGGCTGTGCCCGGCCAAATAACTATGGAATTTACGCCAGACTCTCCAGTCTTAAGGCGTGGATTGACAATCGAATGGGAGAAGAAAGTAATCCCTCATCAACCCCACCATCCATTGTTATTCAACCCCAGGGTATTTCCATTGAACCAGGCACGGATGTATCATTCAGCGTAGATGCCACGGGATCGCAACCCTTAAAGTACCAATGGATGTTCAACGGGACACCAATAGCAGGGGCCAATGATTCAATACTGAACATCAGCAATACCGGCAGGGAGAATGATGTGGGCACTTACTCTGTGAGCGTTTCAAATCAACACGGTTCAGTCACCAGTCAGGGTGCACAACTGAAACTGACTGAAATCATCCCCCTTGCGGATGCACTGGATGCGTCAGGCCTGACCTGGAGTAGCGGGGGAGACGCACATTGGACAGGTCAGGACGGAGTTGCCTCCCAGCAAGGTGCCAGTTCGGCCCAAAGCGGGACTGTCCATCACGGAGAGGAAACCTGGATTGAAACCTCAGTACAAGGGTCCGGCCTGCTTACCTTTAAGTGGAAGGTTTCCTCCGAGAACAGCTGGGATTATCTGGCCTTCAGTATTGATCGCTCGGAGAAGGGGCGAATATCCGGTGATGCGGATTGGTACGAGATGACCGTTTCGGTTGATGAGGGAAAACACACACTACGATGGACCTATAAAAAAGATGCCTATCTGAGCGCAGGGATGGACGCCGCGTGGCTGGATCAGGTTTCGTTTATTCCCGGACAAGTTACTCAATCTGAATCGATTGCAATCGAAACATTCGATACTGAGCAACAAACCTCAGAATGGGCTCTTGATATGGATGGAGAAATGTCGTAGCCGACCTGGGTCGATGCTGAAAACAATCACCTAAAGGTCAGTCTAGAGAATGAAAGTATCTGGGTATATGCGAATAGTGAGGTGGCGGGTGGAAAACTGATCGGCAATTACCTGGACAAGGCCGTTAAAACAATCAGGACTGACGTTTGGATGTCGAACCCGTCCGACGTCGGATCAGTTAGTCTCTACTTTCTTTCTGCCAGTGACAAAAATCTATATCTCTACGATATTGATCAACTTCCAGAATCATCCGGGTGGCACGAAATAAGTGCGTCGCTCCATTCAACCGAGTGGCACTGGTACATCGACTCGGAAATATTCTTTGGCGCTCCTCCAGATCTTTCCCTGCAAAACGTCTCAGAAGTGGGAATCCTTTTGCGCCCTACCGGTTCAGGAAAAACTACCGAGATCGGCCTCGATAATTTCGCACTGCTCGGCGAGGAGACTGTCGAGTTTACCCAGTCCATACTGACTCTGCCAAGCCAGACCTTTGAACCGGGTGAGATAATCAGTGTTTCATTTGACAGACCGTCCGGAACAAAAAAAGATTGGATCGGCTTGTATGAGAAAGCCGAAGCCCCGGCAACTCCGTCCATACTCTGGCGATATACCGATGGAACTCAAAGCGGAAATGAGATCATCAAAAAGGGAACTGTAAGCTTTGCAGAGGGTCTTCCAGAACCAGGTGAATACGAGGCCAGAATGTATTCAAATGACGATTATGATCTGATTTCGAGCGCGCTGTTTAGCGTACGCAAACCACCGACCCTGACCCCAACAAAGGAGGCTTTCAATTCGGGCGAATCGATTAAGCTGACTTTTACAAACCCCAATGCTACTCCCTTGGACTGGGTAGGAATCTACAGGAAGGGGGACGAGGCTCCCGCTGTTCCATCCATCTTTTGGTTCTACACAGATGGCACAAAAACAGGAGACACATCGTTAAGTGAGGGTAGTCTGGAGTTTGATGAGAGCCTGCCTGGTGCGGGAGATTATGAAATAAGACTTTATGCAAACGACAGCTACGAACTCCTAGCCAATGCCACCTTCAGTATAGGAGGAGATGCGCCACCTGCAATCAACATCGTGCGAAACGGAAACGGAACGATCACGGTGTCTTTCGAGGGAAAACTTCAAAGTGCCTCGACAGTGAACGGCCCGTGGCACGATGTGGATGCCGTCAGCCCGTTGACCCTCAATACAGATGAGACCGTTCAATTTGGGCGGGCGGTTAGGTGACTTGGGCAATCACCAACAAGTACATCGTTGACCAACCGGGAAAGACCAGATTCCATCCCAACTAGGGGACTGACTTGATCAAACGGAAAAACAACGCCGTTTTTTTGAGCGGCAATTCGATGGTCGGCGTCGATTGGTCGGAGGGCAACTCCTCATCCACGTTCTCCCATTGAATCAAATCATCCGATTGCTGGAGCCTGAATTTTAGAGAGTTTGTATTCTTCCACAAT